>JAAZFA010000158.1 GCA_012511995.1 Thermoproteota archaeon
CAAACTTGAGCAAAAGCAAGAGCTTACTGAATTAGTGACATCTACTTTGGTTAAGAATGGCGAAATTTGTGGAACAGAAATCTTGGCAGTAAATCTCTTAAAAATGGAACTTGGTGAAAAATGCATCCAAAACTTGTCCGATGAGAGAGAAAAAATTTTTATTGCTCTCAATAATACTCTAAGGAAGGCTAGAGATATGGCGCAAAGTCGGGGTCCACTTATCTTTGTGAAAGTGGACAAGGGATACTATAATACCGCAGCTGAATAAGCACCCATTCTTTTCAACCTATTTTTAGAGCCATAAACGTCTATAAGCTATGAAAGACCCGACTTTACTTATAGGCTCCTTTTAATTGGGATAGTCACTCGTCTTGCACCTATGACTGGGCTGACCACACAACCCATGTTGCTCCAAGTGAATTTGTAATTCAAAAAATTCCACCGTTACAGTGCAATCAGTTACACCACAGTAGAATACCTCCAAAGTCACCCCTAATAATACGCAAAGTTTTCCGGTTACTTCATAGTGATTCAAGCAGCATAACACTTAAAACCCGAATGTTACAAAAAAATAACCGATGAACAATGTCAAGAGCCCGCATAGTTGTTTTTGTATTAATTGCAGTTATGATTGTTTCATTAAGCGTTAACGCTTACCAATGAACAATAGACCAGACGTTAACCCAACAGAAAGATGCTTATGCTATACAGCAAGAAATGAATAACCAGTTAACTCACACTAAACTAAATGTTGATAATGAATTACATAAGCTTGATAATACCCTAACAGCCTCAGTTCAAATGCTGGCTATATACGGGCTCGATGGACCAGAGGTACGAACTGTTCTTCGAGAACTCGTTTCTAACAACTCATTAATAATCAACGCTGCAACATCAAACGCTCAAGATATCCTTGTCGCCATTGAGCCAACAAGCTACAAAGGTATCGAGGGTATGGACATAAGCCAACAAGAACAGAACCTTTGGATGCATCAATCTATGCTTCCTGAAATGAGCAATATTATCCCACTGGTTGAAAGTTTTCCTGGTGTTGTTATGGTTGCACCCATATTCGATAGTATTCAACACAAATTCATCGGGTCTTTGAGCATTGTTTTTCAACCATATGAATCGATAAACAAATCGGTAGCTCCAGCCCAGACGGTATAGATCAATATTCCATGTGGGTCATGCAATCCAATGGTACACTCATTTATGACCCAGACCCTGACCAGCAGAGCAAAAACCTACTTACTGACACTATATACAAAGATTATCCTGAAGTACAAGAATTTGCTAGGCAAATCGCAGAGCAACCGTCAGGATATGGCAACTATCAATATTACGACAAAGACGTCGCTGATTACGATAAACAGTTAGTGACCAAAGAAGCATATTGGATGACCGTTGGTATTTACGGGACCGAGTGGCGTTTGGTTATTTGGCACGCTCTTAACCCATAATTTTTTCCAAATACTTGAAATAAAATACCGGAGAATCAGCGTTAGGTTACTTTAATTGAAAACCTTGCAAGCTCCATAGGTCTTTTGGTACTACAAGACTCTATAGTTCTCATCGCACTTATGACCGCAGGTTTAGTGTCTCAAAACTTAAACAAAAAGGTTCTATAGCAAAATCATCTTTGGAGTTGTGCCGTGTTCTTGGTTTTGTTCGTTTAATCAAGCGCCCTAACGTAGACTTTATTGTGTTCTTGATGGCAAGTGTAAATGCAATAGGTTTTATCCTTTGATTATTTTTTCAATAATTTAATTGCTCAATCTCATCCACAAAAAATAGTAGGGTGTGACCAAGTTTGCATATTCCTTAGTCAACAAATACTTTTTTTACCATATAGATTTCCTGGAGAAAAATACAATGACTCAACTGGTAAACTCGCTAGAAGTACTAAAATCACTCTCTGATGCCACCAGTGACCTAATAAAGAAAACAGCCCAATCGGTCGTCGCAGTAAACGCACAAATGTCACGAGGAACCGGTGTTGTCCTAACTCGAGACGGTTACATAGTTACCTGTAACCATGTTCTTGCAGGTTGTAACGCTGTAAAAATAGGTCAAGGCGAAAAAACAGCAAACGCACGAATCATAGGTACTGATTCATACAACGACATAGCGCTGCTCAAGGTAGAGAGAGGAGAATACGTTCCAATAGAGATAGGTGACTCAGAGGAACTGAGTGTAGGTCAATATGTTTTCGCATTGGCCAATCCATTCAACAAGAGCCAATCAACCGCTACTAGCGGCATGATAACCAATGTACATAGCTGCATAAAAAGTTGGAGAAGTTCAACATCGATGGAAAACGTCATCGCAACTGATGCCCAACTTAACCCTGGTTTTAGCGGCGGACCGCTCGTCGACGTTAAAGGCAGACTTATCGGTATAAACACAGCCTATGTTTGGCATCGTGGAATAGCCATACCCGTGAATAAAGTCAAAACAATTGCTAATCGATTAATGAGTGGTAGAACCGTACAAAGAGGCTATCTTGGTATCACCGCAAACACAGTTGCTATCCCTGAAGAAATAGTAACGCATGCAGGACTAGAACAGGAAACTGGCGTCATGATCTTTAGCGTAGAAGCAGGTTCTCCCGCACGCGAAGCAGGATTAGCTATGGGAGATGTACTTGTTAAATTCAACGGCAAACCCGTCATAGAATTCCATGATTTGCCAAGATTACTATCAGAAGATGTTGTGGGCAAGCAAATCAAAGTTGTCATAATTCGTAGAGAAACACTTCTTGAAGCAACAGTTATCCCAACAATACTTGGAGGCGAATAAGACTGGTAAACAAAATCCCTGTAGAAATAGAGCCACCGTCACCGATGCCTGTGCCGCCTTTACGTCGAAGACCATTCATTTCACCGCAATTCAGTGGCATAATCGGTACTGAACTGGCGACTTTACCCACAGTTTTCAATTGAGACTCTTTCTTTTCAAGAAAATTCTTGAGTAGCCGGCTCACTTTTTAACAAAATCATTGAAAACTTATGTTCTGTGCTTATAATGGAAATAAGGAATAAATAAGAAAACCTTTTCTGATGGCGACCGTTTCAACCAAACCAACGTCATAACTAGTTGCTGCCCAACTGAAGACTGAACTGTACGTATAGGTACCGGCATAGCAATTATCATCCCATCGCTCTTAGTGTGCGTCTAATAAGAAAAGAAAGCAATAAACAGAAAAACAACAGATCCCCTTTTTTCTCATAAAAAATTAAAGTTTGAATGGGTATCTAAGCAGTTACTGTGTTTTTACCACTTCAACCACACGTTTGAGCAAGGACACAGCGGCATCTTGGCTAGGCCAGCTTCCTAAACCACAATCTGGACCAGTAAAAGTCATCTGTTCACCATATTTTTCCTTGGCAAATCGATATCTCTTTTTAATTACATCTATTGACTCGATGATTTGCTCTGCAGTCGGTTGAGTTATCCCTCTTTCGTATAGTTCAGCCCAGATAGCATCTACATCCGTTCGGGCAATACCCACGCGAATTTGTTTATTAGCATCTTTAAGCACGTTTTTAGAGACAGCATCGATGTTTTTAGGTGAAGCAGCATATTCAAATGAAAGTACATCGAGACCTTTGACCGTTAATAAGTCATGGATTCCTGAGGCGAAATGTAAATGTATTTGCCTGATGGGTCCTTGGAAGTCGTAGGCTTTTTCAAGAGTTTCACGAATTAATTCAGGTGAACCCGTAAATGGGCTATGACCAAGGCTTGGTTCATCGATGGAAATTACCCTAGTCTCAATATATTTGCTATTTAGGATGCTGTTTTTTGCAAACCGATTAATAGTTTCTGCGAAGCCTTCCAGAACGTCTGGGTAAGCAGTTGTACCGATCTCGTTTAAGTACTGTTCGATTGGTCCAAATAGGCAAATGCGAAGAAGTATTTTTTTTCCAAACTCTTCGCTTAATAATTTTGCTTCCTTGTTTAAAACGTAAATTTCAGGTAAAACTGCTGTTTTTTCATCGACAACGAAGGATCCGTTTGCCATTGCTTGGTGTATTACGTCGCCAACTTGCCGTAATCCACTGAAGTGCTGTGGAAAATTTATGACGTCTAAGCCTGAAGAGAGCTTTCTACGGAAAGAATCGACAACTGTGGAACAGAACGTTTTAGCTATAAAATCGTCTGCGTATGGATCATCGCCTTTAAGTAATGCTTCACGTGCTGCTTCGTAGGCTCTGACGTAATCATCTCTTTTAAGTCCCATTGGCAAGGGGAAACTACCAATGTCATCAACGTAAGTGTCCATAAAGTATTATTGAGACCTCGAATTCTATTAAACTATTACCCTAATATTAAACCGCTGAAAGGTATGAGACTCCATGTCTGAAGAATGCATTTTTTGTCATATAATACAGAAAGAAGTTCCTGCAAGTTTTGTTTATGAGGATGATCAGGTAGCTGTTTTTTTGAGTAATCGTCCTGTTAACGAGGGCCATACGCTTGTTGTGCCAAAGAAGCATTATGAAAACATCTATGAAATACCTGAAGACGAAGTCGCCTATTTATCAAAGATTGTCAAGCGTGTGGCAGTTGCGGTTAGGGCTGCTATGGCAGTGGAGGGTATCAGGGTTGTGCAGAATAATGGTTCAGCAGCCGGTCAGGTGATTTTTCATTTGCATGTGCATGTTATTCCTATGAAACCGCATGAGGGCTTTACTCATGGTAAGGCTTACCGAGATCAAACTAAAGGCAGAATGCCTGAGGCTTTAGAGGCTGACGCCCAAAAAATAAAACAAAATTTGAGATAAACTTGTACAATTTTTCCATGAAAAACTAATTTTTCATCACCTTGTTTGCATTAAAGAAATCTAATAAAAAGATTCAATTAACAAAAATGGGCAGAAGCTATTATATGCAAAAAAAGTATGAGGTCAAAAACATTCAAGAGGCGAAATCCGATTTAAACAACATATAAAAAGAAGAATATCCGATGGTATAATTAAAAAAACATTATCTAACGGTTTTCCATAGGTACAAACGGTATATTAAAACCGCCAACATACTTTGACTCCGGGCGCAAAAGAACAGCATCCTCATACTGCTCTATTACATGAGCAACCCAACCTGATATTCTGCTCGAAGCAAAAAAAGGCGTAAAATACTCCTTGGGCACACCCAACGCGTCCATAGTGACTGCAGCATAAAAATCAACGTTAGGGTAAATTTTCTTTCTAGAATAAACAATATTTTCGATTTGAAAACATTTTTTAAATAAACGCATGGTTCGCTCACGATGACAAAGGTCCTCAACCATGCCTCGTAAATGTTTAGTCCGGGGATCCTGTGCCCTATAAATGCGGTGACCAAAACCCATAATCTTCTTCTGATCATCTAATAACCCCATAATATATTCTTCAATTTCCTGTTCAAGGTTAATGTCGTCGAGCATATCCATAACCTTCTCACTTGCGCCGCCATGTAACGGACCCTTAAGAGTGCCAATTGCCGAAGTAATTGCCGAGTACATATCCGAATTCGTACTCGCAGTGACACGAGCAGCAAAAGTAGAAGCATTAAACCCATGATCTGCATGAAGTGTCATATAACGATGTAAAACATTACTCTCAGCCGCCTCAGGCATCCGACCAGTGAACATATAAAGAAAATTTTGCGCTAAATTAAACTCGTCCTTTGGCTCCAAAACAGGCTGATTCTGACGAGTTCTAAAAATAGTAGCAACAATAACGGGCACTTGAGCAATCAAACGAGTTGCCCTTCTAATGTTTGTTTCTTTAGAAAAGACCTCCCCGTCAGGATCATACAAACCTAAATGAGATACTTCAGTTCGCAAAATATCCATTGGATGACTATCTATAGGACTACGTGCAATACTATCGACAATCTGATCAGGCAACCTCATCGAAGAAACAAGCTCACTTTTAAACCTCTCGAGTTCTTGTCGATTCGGAAGCCTCTTATGAACAAGCAAGTAAGCGACTTCAGCATAGGTAACACGACCCACCAAATCATCTATGTTATAGCCTAAATAATAAAGAAAACCATTAAAATCAACATAACTTATTCGTGTTTCAGCCGCAGCCACACCTTTTAGTCCGCGAACCACTTTGGAAGTAGAGTTTTCAGTCATGAAATAAATCATCCGTTCTTATTTACATGGTAGTTAGCTGCATCTTGCATGATGCTTGAGCTAATACTTGTCTTGAATAGTTTACAAAATAATCAAACAACATAGTAAAAAAAGATACCGCTTTAGTGAATATAAACAAGCAGTAAAATCAGAAACAACCTGTCCAGCAATAAAGACAAAGGTCTTCCTTTTTAAGCGTTTTATTGCCAGGTGCCTCGATAACCGCTTTAATCATCTCCTCAGGTGTCAAGAACCGCAACGTCGTAAAACCGATACGGCGCCTAATCCGTTCACACATAACATCGTGGTTATCACCACCTGAGTTGTCAACAGCACCATCAACCAGATTAGAATCCTCCTCACGCTTATACGTAGCTAAATCACAAGGTCTAGTAGTCAAATCATAAATGCAAGGTAAATACTGCGGGGGGGAAGCAATTCGACCATGAATCTCTTTTGGCTCAAACGGCAAGATTTTCTCATGAATCAAATTTCTTAGCTGAGTACCACGACGAATAGAATCATCAACCATAATTATACTCTTACCCTGAATAATTTGAGGATTAGGCACTTGTTTATACTGTGCTACTAATTCACGCTTTTTCTGAACCGGAGGAATATAACTTCGGCCCCAACCCGGCGTATACTTTACCATCGGACGACGTAAAGGAGCAAGCAAAGCCAATGCTTCATCAACCTTACTTTGACAATCCGATAAACTAATTTTACCAGACGACAACTCAGAGAGGCTATTTGAAACAACTTCTTTAGTCAACTCAATTTTCCGTTTAACATAACCAACCGAATGAGGCAAGCCAGAATCAGCAACCCCCAAAACCAAATCAGCTTTAGCATCATCATGCTCAGCTAAAAAACCGCCACAACGCTCACGTACAATCTCAGAATTAATCCCATAATAATCAGAAGCTGGAAAACCCGAATAGATATGTAAAAATGGACAGAATTTTCTTTTTCCATGAGTTGGTATTCTAGATACCAATCCATTCTGACCTATAGCTACAATTTCACGGTAATCCAAAAACTTTTCAATACGATAACCAAGGTTTGGAAAAGCAGTCGTCTCAGACGCTACAGCCCAACTCTGCTCTTTTGCACCAGCAACAAGAGGAAATTTATCACCCGAAGCATAGATAACACGCTCCCTCTCCGAAAGCAATAATAATGAAATTGTACCATCGATGATCTCATACATTTTCTGTATCCCATCCACAACGTCGTTGCCACGGCAGATGAGTTCACCTACAAGCTCAGTTTGGCTAGGAACATTTGCTCCAGCATGCCAAGTAGATTTCTTAAAAGTAACACCCTTCTCAATTAAAGAGTAATACACTTGCTGTAAATTCTTGATAAGACCTACCGTACATAGAGCAAAAGTACCGACTTTAGACTCAAACTTTAGCGGTTGCTCTTCAGGAGTGTCACTTATAACACCTATTCCCAATTCACCATGAAAACTATCTAATTGGTCACCAAAGCGGGTTTTAAACTGACTATTGCTGATATCATGCGAAACAATTTCCAATTCCTCATTCAAAAAGGCTAACCCGCCCATTTCAGTTCCTAAATGTGTATTATAATCTGTTCCAAAGAAAACTTCTTTTACACAACTCCCTCTGGAAACAACACCAAACAAACCACCTAGCATTTACCAATCCTCGGCAGTATGCTTTCCAGTAATTACCCCTAAAAACCTTATGCATTAAAAAAATAAAACTGATTTATGACACTAAAGCCTTAGAGGAGAACACTTTTTCAACAACCTACAACTAAGACAACACATCCAATAAACCAAACATGAAGCTTAGCACAGTCATGTACAGCTTCACTATTGTTAGACAATAAACAATAAACAACACCCACTAAACCACTCTGAACACAAATTTCCCGACACAATTCATCTCTGGAAATACAATACAGTTAGCCTCTAGCAAATAAGTAGTCTACAGTAATAAACAACC
>JAAZFA010000159.1 GCA_012511995.1 Thermoproteota archaeon
ATATCAACGATAGTAGAATATGAAAATTAATAGAAAATAAGGATTAAGCTGTTTAGTATGGCCAAACCCAGTCAGGAGTTGGTTTTTTGATCGGTCTACCTGCTGCTAATGCTGCTTGCTCTGCTAGGCGCTCATGTATAATTTTTTGTTCTACTTGGGCGATATTTCTACGGGTATTAACTACAGCGTCGTTATTGACCGAGATACTGTCGATACCTACTCTGACGAGAAATTCTGTGAAATCTGGCAGGTTGCTTGGTCCTTCACCGCAGATACTAACTGTACAGCCATTTTCATGTGCAATTTTGATAAGATGAGCGATTATTCGTTTTACAGCGGGATCTCGTTCGTCGAAATAACCCATTTGACCTAATCGTTCGCTGTCACGGTCGATCATTAATACGCCTTGAGTCATGTCGTTTGAACCTATACTAAAACCGTCAACGAGTTTACTGAATTCATCTGCCATGATTGCAATGGAAGGTGTTTCAGCCATGAACCATATCTTAAAGTCATTACTGCGCTCTAACCCTTCTTCTTTCATGATTTGGAGAACTTTTTTTGCCTCCCAAAGGGTTCTAACCATGGGTAGCATAACGTAGATGTTTTTGAGGCCCCATTCATTGCGGCATTTCTTAATGGCTCGACATTCTAGCTTGAAAGCTTCGATGTACCATTTGCTGATGTATCGGCTGCATCCTCTCCAACCCAACATTGGGTTTTCTTCGTTGATTTCGTATTTTTCCCCGCCTTTTAACCCACGGTATTCATTGGTTTTGAAATCGCTTAAACGAACAACGACTGGCTTGGGCTGGATTGCACGAGCTACTTTTGCTACGTTTTCTGCGAAAATGTCGATAAATTCTTGACCAGCACCGTTTTCAACGAAAAGCATAGGATGTTGACCGATTGCACTTGCCATGATAAATTCTGTACGCATCAAGCCTATACCCTCGAATGGTAAATTTTTATAGTGCTCAATCATTTCTGGCGTGCCGAGATTCATGTATATTTTAGTAGCGGTTACTGGTGAGAATTCTGTCGTCGTTATGTTTCCACCATTAGTAGTTGCAATTGGAGCTAGCGCGTGTGAAAGTATACCTTCGTAGATAATTCCGTTTCTGGAGTCAACAGTGTATTCTACCCCGTTTTTCATAGTCGCAGTAGCCGTTTCTGTTCCTACGACACAGGGAATATTGAGTTCGCGACTTACAATTGCTGCATGACTAGTAATTCCGCCTTTGTCGGTTACTATAGCTGAGGCCATTTTCATGAAAGGAACGAAGTCTGGGTCAGTCATTGCAGTAACCAAGATGTCGCCTTTTTTCATGCCTTGAAGTGCATCTTCAGGCTTTAGAGCGACAACAGCTTTGCCTACACCGTAGCCTCTTCTTCCAGCGGAGATTCCTCTAACGACAATTTTAAATTGTTCCTGAACTTTGTTTTCTTCCATTTTTGTTCCTTCCAAGTTCTTTGTCCCAAAGATTGTTTCTGGACGGGCTTGAACCAACATCATGTTATCCGGGAAAGAAAGATCTTGATCGATTGCCCATTCGATATCCATGGGTTTGGCGTAGTGTTTCTCAATGCGTTTAGCGAGTTCAGCTAGTTTCATAATTTCCGCGTCGGTAATACAAACTTTTTTCTGTTCTGGTTCAGGTATGTCAATATGAACGGTTTTTCCTGTTTTAGGGTCGCGAATATACTTTATTGTTTTTCGGGCAATACGGCGTTCTTTAATTTTCATACCGTATTTGTCAACCACGAAGTCATCAGGATTCACTGCACCCGAAACAACTGTTTCCCCTAAACCAAAGTTGCCTTCAATAACTATTTCATCACGATTTCCAGTAACTGGATTAATAGTAAACATAACACCTGCAGCGCGGCTGTTAACCATTTTTTGGACCCCGACACTTATGAAAACTTTTTCATGTGGAAACCCTTTCTCATTACGGTAAAAAATGGCTCTTGGTGTGAAGAGACTACTCCAGCATTTTATAACTTTCTCAATTAATTCATCTGAGCCTTTAACGTTTAGATAAGTTTCTTGTTGACCTGCAAACGATGCATCAGGAAGATCTTCAGCTGTTGCACTCGACCTTACAGCAACAAAAGTATCTTTTAACGCAAATCGTTTGTTTAACTCAGCATACGCTCTTCTTATGGCGGTTTCGATGTCTTGTGGCATCGGAGTATGTTCCATGAGGTCACGAATACGCTTCGATGCAACATCATATTGTTTGGGGTCATTTGGGTCTGTTACGGTATCATCAATAATTTTGTAGATTTGTTTGCCGAGATTCAGTTCTTTAATATATCGTTCATATGAATATGCTGTAATTGCAAACCCGAAAGGAACAGGTAGCCCAGCGTGGATCATTTCGCCGAGGCTAGCATTCTTACCGCCGACAATATTAACATCGGTATTTCTTAAAAGATCAAACCATAAAACAAGCTCGTCGCTCTTTCCGCTCAAGCAGTCTCCGTCTCCGGCTCAACTTTCTCGGTGGGTACTGGAGCAGTTTGTATCTTGGAGATAACTATTTTGCAGGCTATTGGAAGCTTTGCACTACCACGTTTGAGTGAATCTTTGGCTACTGCTTCTTGGCCGGCTTTTACCCTGACCGTTATAATTGGTTGGCCGACTTCTACTTTTGCTGCGGTACCAACTGGAGTTCCGAATGAGCGTCTCATCCCCTGTTGAAGTCTGTCTGCGTGGGCACCGAAGATCATTTTATTTTCTCTTAAAATAATGTGAGGATATGTGTGCACATTCATATAGTATTCGTTAATCAGCTTATCCATTAAAGCACGATTTGCAGCAACACGTGCCGCCTCTAAAGAGGAGTGTCGAATTTGAGCTCGTTTAGTAGCGATAAGTTTGGCTTCAATTTGAAATTCAGCCTTAGTATCGCCCATAGTAAACTTGACGATTTTCGGCGGAGGAAAACCACGAGTATACTCTTTTCTAGTATAAGCGCGGTTCTTTACGTGTCGATAGTTTTTTGCATGCATGCAGCGTCACTTTTTTCTCGGTAGCATACTCTCTTGTCCAGCAATATTTAAACGATTTGTCAATATTCACCGATGCTACCGTGGCTTTTTCGAATTCTAACCATTTGTTTTCTGTTCAGAATAATGGTGTCGCAGGTCATCTACTTATATAAGTAGATAACTTTGATTCCCATGATGCAAACATTAATCTTCATTTCAGGTAAAAACTGGGTACTTTCGTTAGCAGAACTCAGCGCATACTTCAAGGCTCGAGCCATACGATTCAAATTGGATTATTTCTCCACCGAATTCTTCACTATAATCTTTGAGAAGGAACTTAGTCCATCTGTCGTTGACGACTTGGGAGGCACCATAAAAATAGCGTCGTTCAAAGCCAAAGTACCTACTGAAACCATAAAAGAAGCTTTTCTTAAAAAATCGAAATCCGCTCAAACCCAAGTAGTGGAAACAATAGTTAAAACAGATATCCTAAAGAATATGGCTCAAACAGAAGGAAAACTGCTGTTTGGCATTAGCGTCTATACCTCTGACAACAACATAAAAACCGCCGGAGGAGGAATCCAACGCTATATCGGCAGCCACCTAAAAGAAGAACTTACCGCATTAGGTAAAAATTCCAGTTTTATGGGATTGGGTAAAGACCGAGGGAAAGCCCAACTAAGTCATGTTGAGGTGTTAAAAAAAGAGTTTGTTGAAAAACAAGCAGAAGTTCTGCTTTGCATAGGTAAAACCGACACATTGATAGGTATAACAATTGCAGTTCACAACCCATTCGAGTTCCAGAAACGCGATGTCTATAAACCGAACCAAAGGGCGATTTTTGGCATGCCGCCACGACTCGCACGTATGATGGTAAACCTTTCAGCGTGCACAAGTGAAAAAACTTTGCTAGATCCTTTCTGTGGAGTGGGCACTATACTCCAAGAAGCCCTATTAGAGCACGCCACGGTCGTAGGCGTTGATGTTAACAGTTGGTGCGTAAAAGCTGCAACAGAGAATCTAGAGTGGCTAGAGCAGGAGTACCGTCTCTCAGACGCAGACTTCCGCGTAATCTCAGGCGGAGTTGCCCACTTAGCAGAAAAAGTTGGTGTTGAAAGTGTCGATTGCATAGTTACAGAACCCGACTTAGGTCCCGCTCTTAAAGAAACACCCACAAAAACCTATGCACAGAAAATCATCAGTAAACTGCACCCGTTATTCATGGACTTCATTGAACAATCATATCAGGTTCTACGTCCCAATGGTCGACTAGTAATAGTCACACCATATATCCGGACGCGCTCAAAAGAAAGGATAACGATGACAATCGACGAAAAAGTCAAAGAAATCGGTTTCAAACGTATTTACGCTTTCACCGATGACATGTTCAGCGCAAATGCACCCGATCATGGTCGACTGATGGGTTTACCTTCATTGGTAGAGATGGAGGAACGCCACAAAGTCGGTCGAGAAATCCACATAATTCAAAAGTAACCATACCTTGATAGATACGATTTATTAATTTGTTTGGCAGACTGTTTTCTAATTCATTGAGGTACCTGAATGCCCATAGGAACAAATAGTAACGAAATTCGACCAAATTGGGACCGTTACTTTTTAGATATGTGTGAAGCTGTAGCTGCACGTGCCACCTGTGACCGTGGAAAATGTGGCTCAGTCATTGTAAAAGACAAACGTATCATGACAACGGGCTACGTTGGCGCGCCCGCTGGGCTACCGCACTGCGACGAAGCGGGGCATGACTTACGTAAAATGATAAACGAAGAAGGCCAAATCACCCAGCACTGTGTACGAACCCTGCATGCCGAACAAAACGCCATCCTCCAAGCCGCACGCTTTGGCATCCCACTTGAAGGTTCCACTTTATTTTGTAAAATGACACCTTGTCGAACATGTGCAATGATGATTATTAACGCTGGCATCAAACGGGTGGTTTGCGAGAAACGTTACCACGCTGACGCTGACACTATCTTAATGTTTAAACAAGCAGGCATCGAGCTTTGCATTATGAATGATGAAATTGTCAAATATGATAAACAATAAGTTTCATCGTTTTATGATAGTTGTAATAATTCAAGTTAAAAGCCATTTTACATTATCAAACCCATACTTTTCAATTAGAGAATTCACAAAATTAGAAACCAGAGCATTATCGATTTCACCAAGAACAATAGTGTCGCCAATCCGGTAGACAATTGCAATTTGAGTCAAATCGTCAAGTTTAGAGTATTTGCCCCGGATTTTCCAATAATCTGACTTATTACGGTCGATTTCCATTATCCATGAGTATTCGTCGCCGGGATGCTCTCCAGTTATCGAATTATCGTCACAAACAATTTGACCTACATCTTTTGGCGTATCAAGAGTTTTTACATAAAAAAATAACGTCATAGAAAACACCAAACTATTCTAGTCTTTATACCGCCTTTTAGACTTTAGCCTCGATGAGGCTTAACGTTTCAAAGAAAGGCAACTGTTGTTCCGCCATTACCACCGCTCGTAATTTTTGTTTAGCAAAGGCGTTGATAGTTTTTTCTATGCCTGTCAGAGTAGACTGCATCAGCAAGACGCGGCCATGTGGTTTTAGGTAGCTTGGAACCTGAGGAATGAAGCGATCTAAAACTACGCGACCATTTGCTCCACCAGCCCAAGACCGTCCAATCCACGTTGAATCCTCACCTTCTTCTGAGGGTAAATAGGGAGCGTTAAAGAGAATCAAATCGAACTTTGTTCCGTCTTTTAGGGCTGTAAAAAGGTCGCCTTGCAAGAAAGCCATGTTCTGAATCTTGTTAAGTTCAGCGTTCTCTTTAGCGCATCTAATTGCATAGGGGTTCAAATCCACGGCTAGGACATATTGAGCTTTTTTGGCTGCGATGATTGCTAGGATGCCTGAGCCTGTGCCCAAGTCCAGCACAACTTGGTCTGGCTTAATAATCAAGTTCGTAGCGAAAAAAAAGCTATCCTCTGCGGGTTCATACACATTGTCATTCACATCTAAAAGTAAGTCGTCGAAGTGGATGCGCCTATTGAAGTAAAGCATTTGCTATTGCTCCAAAATCTTTCGGGGATAGTTCTCGTGGGCGCTTGTCATGGAAGGGCATTGTGGTGGCGAGCCTCTCTGCCGCTTGTTTAGTTAGGTTGTAGTTGTTGCATATGAATGGGGTGAGCGCTTTTACGAGTTTTTTATTGCGTTGGGTAAACAACCACTTAGTCAAACGAATGAACTCAGCGGTGTCGGTAATTTGGAAAGGTTTAGTTACTAGCGGTTTTACCCGAAGAATAATGGATTCGATTTCAGGTGGTGGATAAAACATATCCTTAGACACAGCATCTAGTAATTGTACTTCGGCTTGCTGCTGCAGAACCACCGTTATCCAACTGTATTCTTCGCTACCCACTGTTGCGACGAGGCGTTCGGCGAATTCTTTCTGGACGATTAACACGGCGCAATCCACCCCTCGCTCCAGTAACCAGAGTACGAGTTGGATAGATAGGTAGTATGGTGGAGCCGCTACTATCTTGTTAAACTGGGGCAACTCGACTTTTAAAACATCGCCCTCAACAACTATAACGTTTGAGAGACTACGGAATTCTTCTTTAAGTATATATGCAATTTTAGGATCTTTTTCGACAGCGATTACACTACGGCATTTGTCTGATAGAAATCGCGTGAGCAAACCGAATCCTGCGCCAGCATCCAAAACCACGTCTGTTCGTTGCAGGTTAGCATAATTAGATAGTTTAGGATAAAAAGCTGGTTCAATCATAAAGTTTTGACCTAACAACTTGTTTGGACTAATATTATAGTCCTTTAGAAGTCGTTGTATGCGCTCAAAACTCATCGTTTAAACCTTATTGCGCACGAGTGAATAAGCGATACTTACTATCACCTTCAAGTTCTTCCATAACTCGTTTAGTTATCAACTTTACTGGGTTTGGCAATTCTGTTCTTTTCTGTAGGTCTTCGAAGCTTTCGAAAGGTTTGCGTTGACGCCCATTAATGACTTGCCACATATACTTTTTACCGATACCCGGTACAAGCTCGAGAGCATGCATACGTGGTGTTATTGCACGAGCTGTGTTAAAGAAATTAACAAACCACTGCTCACGATTCTGTACGATTTTACTGATTATTATAGGGAGCTCTGATTTAGCAGCGGCGGTCAGTTCTTCGAAGCCTACGCGACCGATGATATAGGTAACTTCTTCACGGCTGTCTTTACCAACATAGACACGGTCGCCAGGTTTTAGAATCAATCCTTCCTTAACTAGGGCTTCTAGTACGGTGAAAAACTCTTCACCCACGCATTGAATAAGCGCTCCTGCCCGGTAACCTGCTCGACCTGTTGGACGAACACCCGGTTTACCGTGCGGAAGAAAGTCTAGTACGTAAGCATGCTCTTCATATCTTTTTTCCATAACTGCCAACTCTTATGTCCTCTAGTGTATTCTTCTTATCCGCTTAAAAAGACTTAGCCACTTAGGGCTATTTCAACAGTCTGTTTTCATTTAAAAGTTCAGTGATTTTGGTTAGTTTTTGGGCTTCAATAATTTTTTTACCGCCTGCTAGGAAGATACGTAGTTCGTCTATAGTTTCTGGCAGGCAGTTTAGGATTTGGACAGCTTCTGCTTCGTCGAGTTCAAATTCTTTCACCATTTTTTGTAAGAGCTCTTCGGCTTTTTCTGAGGTTAGTTTGGAGAACTTGTTTACGTAGTCGAGTGTACGGCGTTGAAACTGATCAAGGTTTTCTTCGCCGATGGTTTCCAATACTTTTTTAACTTGGGGCAGTGTAAGACGACTTTCGCTTACTTCGCTTTTGCTCATAACGTATCTTCCTAAGTTCCTGTATAGGGTTCCAGATGTTCTGAGCGGACGATTATAGTTTTGCGTGCTTCACCCTGTGGAACACTTACTACATAACCTCTGCCGCGTTTCTCTATAATCTGACCTATTTTGCCGTGGAAGCGTTTGTGAGGCATACTCTTCTGTACGCTAGAATCCATCTTTATAATGACTTCGTTACCTGCCGCGTATTCGTGGAGTAGTTTGCTTATTCGTGGTCTGCCTCTAGCACGCGTTGGTTTTCGCAACAAACTGCGTGTGCCACTGAAATATCCTTTTGAACCTCTCATCCAATTCACCTTTATTCCATCATTACATTGAGAACGTCAAGCTTAAGCGTCTTTGCTGGGTTATCAAGCAAAGCCGACACGTTGGGTACTGTACGTCCTTCATCTCCAGACACCAATTCTTTTACGTAAAGCCCGCCTTGACATTTGATATATAGGAGAGCTTTCTTAAGCGTCACCTTCTTAACTTCAAGCTTATATATGTACCTTTCTCGAATAATGTCTGCACGTCGATGCATGACTCGAAGGGGGGTTTGTTGCTTAATTAATACCCCTGTTAATTTTTCTTGCAGTATATTCAGATCTTTTTCAGTTAGGTCTTTTTCAAATTCAGCCAATAAACGGTATTCTTTTTGCGCATGTTCACCCTTCTTGAGTTGCCGCACATCGTCTTTTGTGGCAAAATAAAGTTTAGAGACCTCTACTTTGTCTATCCCGTTGGTGTTTATCGTTTGCTCTATCTGTGTTAAATCAACAGAGCGTTTCTTGGGTTTAGATACTTCGACTATAAAGGGTCTGCCTGATCCGAGCATTCGTACATCTATGTCTTCTCTTCCGGAAGCATGGAAAAATGATTCTGCACCGTCGGTAGCTTTTAGAAGGGGGTTAGAGGTTTGGGCTTCAACTGAATCAGAGTAGAGTTTACCAGTTCCACCACATATTGGGCATCCTTTCCCTCGGCATCTTCTACAGAACCATTCCGATTGTGGAATGTCACGAACAAACTTACGATAACGACCGCCTACGAATAATGGATTAATTTGAAGTTTAATTTGCTCTTTGAAAGGATCGATTACGAATACTATATCGGGCTTTAGGTATTCTGCTTCCTTCCCTGTGGCTTTTGCTAGGGCTTTTCCGTAGATTCTTCCGAATTCGTGGCGTAAACTTTCGCCATGTTGAATATTAAATGAGGCTTTGAATTCATCTTCACGTTCCTCTATGGTTAAGGGTAGTTTGATACCGACAAGAAAAGTTTTGTATTCATATTCAGTGGCGGCGGTTAATGCCGTTTGAACTAATTTTTGAATTTGGGTGAATTTATCTTCACAAAGGTAACATGTGACTTCAGTGTTCTGTTTTGGAATACTTTTGTTTAGGTGTTTGAGGGTTTCTTTTGCGGTTGATGAGAAACCGTTTGTTGATAGAATTCTGAGTCGTGTTATGCTTTCGTTTTCTATTTTTGGTGCTATGGCATTAGCTTGTAATATTAGGCTTATTTTGAGCGACTGTCCTCGAATATTGTTTTCCATAGCATATCCTAGATGTGCGAATTGTCGGCCAAGGCAGTGATCGCAAAGAGGGTATTTGCTTAGTAAGTCATAGGCTTTCTCTAGTATGTCCATTTGTTTAACCTACTGGCCGAATCCCATGTGGGGCATACCTTTACCGCCTAATCCGAAGGGTAGCTTTTTTTTGCGTTTGAACATTTTTAGCATCTTTTTCATCATGAAGTATTGTTTAAGGAGTTCTTTTACTTCTTTTTCTGTTGTTCCAGATCCGCGGGCGATGCGTTTGGCGCGGCTTGAGTTGAGGATTTTCGGATTTTCTTTTTCTTCTGGTGTCATAGATTGTATGATGACCTGCCATGTGTCCAAGCGACCTTCTGCAGTGTTTAACATGTCATCAGGAATGTTTGAGCTGGACATGCCAGGGAGCATTTTCATTACTTTACTAAATGGTCCCATATTTTTAACTGCAGCGAATTGATCATACATGTCAGTTAGGGTGAAGTTGCCGCTGAGAATTTCTTTAGCCTTCTTTGGTGGGACTTTGATTTCTGCGTCATGTACCTTTTCAAGCAGGGTTTCTAAATCACCCATTCCTAAGAGGCGCCCGACAAAACGTGAAGGTATGAATAATTCGATATCTTCTATTTTTTCGCCTGTACCTATGAATTTTATTGGTGCACCAGTTGCTGCGACTGCTGAGAGTGCGCCGCCGCCTCGGGAGGATCCGTCGAGTTTGGTGACTATTATGGCGCCAATGGGTGTGGCCTCATGAAAAGATTTTGCTTGAAGTAATGCTTGCTGCCCGATGGTACCGTCGATGACCATTATGATCTCGTCAGGACGTATTCCTTTTTCGATGTTCTTCATTTCTTTGATGAGGTCTTTTTCTTCTTTGTGTCGGCCTGCGGTGTCGACTATGATTAAGTCACGGTCTTGAAATTGTTGGAACCCTTCCTTTGCGACTTTCACGGGGTCTTTGGCTTTAGGGTTCCCATAGATTGGCACATTGATGCGAGTTGCTAGCTGTTGTAACTGGGCATAGGCACCGGGTCTGAATGTGTCTGCCGCGATTAAACCAATTTTTAAGCCTCGTTTTTGGAAGTATCGAGAGAGTTTTGCGGCATGGGTGGTTTTGCCGGATCCTTGAATGCCTACTAGCATGATGACTTTCTTTTTACCTGGTTCCACTTTAAGGGTTACTGGTTTATCGCCGATGAATTTGGTTAGTTCTTCGTACACGACTTTTATGACGTGTTCACGTCTGGATACTCCAGGCGGTACTTTTTCTTTTAGGGCTCGTTCTTCGATGTTTTTGCTGATTTGTAGGACAAGTTGTACGTTGACGTCTGACTGTAAGAGTGCGCGCTGTATATCTCGAACTAGTTCCTTTACTGCTGCTTCGTCAACTACGCCGGCCTTGAATAATTTTTTAATAGCGTCGGTTAATGAGGAACTTAGCTTGTCTAGTGCCATCTGGGTCTCCAGCCTTACATTCTATTCTCGTTTTAAATAAAGATTACATTACAAAAAGCTACTATAAACCTAAAGTATTAACGAGTTGTTTATGTTTTGGTTTGTTGAAGCCTCAGTTTATTTTCCCCATTTTAAGCGTTCTTCATAATTCAGACGGCTCTTCATGCATCATTGGCTTCAGCAAATGAAGGTTATGCGCTAGAACATAACTTTAACGGCATGATCTTTGTTTTCTTGGTAGTTTTTTGCTATTGTCGCTATATGCGTCAATTGTTTGGGATTTATGGAGAACTGGTAAATTCTTGGTTAATTATGAGTGACGTTTATTGATACGTGTTTAAGCTTGTTATACTTGAATTGTAGAAAAAAGCATTTAGTTTGTGAATTAATTTATTTTGTTCGTACGATTTTTACTCTGCCAAGTATTTTCCAGTATTCTATTTCAGTACCGGCGACTAATTTGGCTTTAAGGTCGTCTTCTTCGGGGAATGGCGCATCTATATATTCGAAGGTTTCCAAGTCCATGATTTGGACCCCGCTTGGGTTAACTGCGAAGACTTGTCCAGGGCGTTTGTCGATGATTGGGACTTCTGCGCCTGCATCGACGGGTTTGACGAATTGTCTTTTTTGGTTATCGAAAACACCAATTGCAACTATTCTTGCTTTAGCTGAGCCGTGTTTTCCAGGTTTGGATTTTGCGATGTCTACGATGCGGCATGGTTCGCCTTCAATCATCATGTAGCCGCCAACGCGTAATTCTCCGACGTCTATTGGTCTGCTCATATATTCACCACTTGAAACTAACAATGCAATTTCGCCAACCCAAATATATAGATTAAGGTGATTTTGGGGGTTTGAGGGGTAAACCGGTTGCTTG
>JAAZFA010000160.1 GCA_012511995.1 Thermoproteota archaeon
CCATTCGGTTTGTTTTAAAACCTCCAATCCCTCTAAAACACTCCCAACAAAAGTTGGTGATTTTAACAAATTATTTTTTTCCCCTAAACTCAAAAGTTGTACTTCAAAGGTACTACTGTGCTGTATACGCTCCTCTACTTTAGTGGTGAGTGCTGCAATAGCCCTAAATCTAGGTGCTAACATGTCTTTTACTTTTGACCTACCTAAAACCCCCCTTAATTTTACAGAAAAATCAAAATTACTAATCGAAGAGGGTGAAATCAAAATATACCTTTGGGATAAATTAGCTTCAAAACAAACAACATATATCGGAATATAAAATAAAGAAACATTTTTTTGTTCACCTACGCTTAACCCATCAAATACTCTACTGGTTGTTTCTCTAATCTCTAAGCTCCGTTCAATACCTTCAGCTATAGGCTTCTCGCATGCAATCAATCTGTTGCTTTCTTGTTTGTATGCCAAGATTTTCTCATCCTTTGCAACCTCAATATCTACTATGGGTTGGTAAAGCCTTTTGACCTCAACATCCAACTCCTGCTTAAGCTTGGATAAATCAAAACCCTTTTGTTTCCTCAACCTATTGGCATTATTCTCAATATTTTTCAGTTCCCTTCTAAATTCTGAAATTACCTTCTGAATTTGCTTCGCCTTATCTTTCCAACGTTGCTCATAAATTTCATGCCCTCGCCTGCTTGCTGTTCTCGCATTACATTCATACTCACGAAACTGAGACTCACACTTAGAGATCATTTTTTCAGTTCTAATTTTTAACTTATAGAGGTCATCAAGATCTTTATCAAAACTTGCTCCCAGTTTTTTGATTCTACGGTTATACTCTTTTCTAAATTTCACTACTTGTGGATTGATGAACTCACTTAACGCTTTTATTTTTGCGTCTGCTTCTTCTTTAGCTGCAGCAGCTTCATATTCAATTTCAGTGATGTATTGACTCGTTATTTTTTTCAATAGCTTCTGGATTTCCAATAGCTTTGCTTTTTCTTCTGCAAAAAAAGCCAAAAGACGGTCAAGGTCTGTAAAAGTGGCGTTTAAAGTTTGCTCTTCAAGAATGAGTGGCAATAGATTTTGCGGTAAAGTTATTTCTGTGGCTTCCCTGCGGTAAATGCTAAAATCAGCCTGGAAATCTGTTTCTGATATTAGACCTCTAAAGACGAATTGTTTAGTTTTAGGTGGCTGCTGAAAATATGTACATTGATCACACAAGAAAGTAACGTAGTTTTCCCGGGGCTGCTGATAATTCTGTAAAGAATTCATAAAAGAAGTTGCGGATGGTTCTTCATCATAAATGACGTTATGACTGTAGACGTCTAAGCCATCAAAGATTAAGGGAGGCGCATTATTTTTTGAACATACCCAAAGTGGATAACCTACTCTGGTGATGAGCCTCAGAGTTTCTTGTGGTTGTCGGTTGAGCAAGCCGCCGCCTTTACTCCTATTGACCTCTGCCATGACAAAAACGGTTGCTGCTTCTAATTGGGCTTCTCTGCTTTTAGGAGCAGAGAAAGGTAATGTTTGACGTTTGATTGCAGAGACTAGCATGTGTGGTCTGTGAAAGTATAGAGCGCCAACTTTTTTAAGATTTTACCCAAATGACGCTAAAAGCAATACTATCTGACTAATTTTTTCTTCATCACGTTAGCATATCACGTCCATGCTTCTAAATCACTCTTGCCAAGTTCCTCAGATAATTTTTGAACTAATCTTGAGTTAGGTTTTCTCTGTATTCTATGTGGATGGCCCTAAAATTTAGATGAAGTTTCTTTGTTATTTTTCAGGATTTGATAGATAAATTGTGAGTGTTTATTAGGTCCAGTAAGATATGTAGAAATCCATATCAACTGGTCAGGATAGAGTTGCACGAGTTTTTCCTTTTCAACGATGCCACTACTTGTGAAAAAAACGTTTTTTAGAATAACTGTGCTGTTAGTTAGCCAATTTATCAAGCGTTGGGCGTTTTTATTGTTAATTAAAGAGTGACCATCTGAACCGTAATCTGTACACCATTTGTATGCAGCTTCAGCGGAAACATTAAACTCTGAAGTCATAACGAATTACATTCGGCATAAACAACTCTTTTGTGATAGCGTATTATATTACGTTTGTGCAGAAGATTGTTGAGACGCAAAGAAATCACTAATACGCCGTTGAAACAATGCTTTTTGCAACAATTTACTCTGGGAAATCCAACGCTGCAATGGAATTTCAAATTTACCATTCAAAAACTGCAGAGCTTGAGCTATAGTGTTAAATTTGTAGGGTTTCTGGCGCATAGCATTCCGAACATTTTCTCGGACTTGCCAGACACCAATGGGCATAATGTAGCCAGAACGAGCTTCACGAATAACGATTGCAGTAGCTTGACGGCGCTCCTTTAGAAGTTGTTCGCAGACAGCTAAGCGGGCGCTGTAGTAGCAGCCGCCAATTACTGCGTAGGTTCTACGTCCGTTGTTGCCTTCCCAGTCACTATAAATCGCTACAGATGAGCCGTTAGGATTCCAAACGGTGCCGGGGTACCATGCTTCCATCGACTCATAGCTCCATTGTTGCGGAAGCATTAAAATTTCAAAAACATTGTCCATATAGATTGATTCGTATATTCGATACTCATTGATTTCCGGGTAAGTCTTGACTTGCTTAACTAGACTTTTGGATATAGCGTCGTCGACAGCTGTAATACTCCATCTTGTGGGTACTAGACGTCGATTCTTTTCAATACCAAACGCGCCAACACTGAATGCTTTTTGAATTTTAGTAACCAAGACGCCTCGATTGTATAGGTCAACGATGGCGTTTGTTGCCCGTAAGTCTGTGTCATAATATGCTTTCTCTATTTTGTCGTTGTAGCGTGCATTGCCTACGCGGAGGTCTTTGATGGGTGCTGAGGGTCCAAA
>JAAZFA010000161.1 GCA_012511995.1 Thermoproteota archaeon
CCATGGGAGTTCCAGAGTGACACACGTGGCGATGTTGTTTGGCGTTATACGCATTCACAAGCTGAAAATTTGAGGCGTAAGGGTCTATTAACCCTTTAATATTTTATTTGATAGGTATCTGTTTGGCTACTTTTCAATTTCGGGATAATTGCTCTTCTGTGATGATTTATGTCGTATAAAGCACGTAAACGTTTAGATCACCGTGAGCGAGTTGTTGAACGTAGGGATAAGATGCTTATTCGTGACCGTACGAGTGAGCGTGCTACTGTTGAGGAAGTGTTTGATCAAACTACGCGTATGGTTGTTTTTGATATGTTAAACAGGGGCATACTGTATGAGGTGAATGGTGCCATTAGTAGTGGTAAAGAAGCAAAGGTGTATTGGGCTATTAACAAGGAAGGTATAGATTTAGCAGTTAAGATTTATTTGACTTCTTCTGCTGAGTTTAAGAAGGGTATGGTCAAGTATATTGAGGGGGATCCTCGTTTTAAGGGTGTGAAGCGTGATACTAGGTCGTTGATGGCTGTGTGGGCACAGAAGGAATTCCGTAATCTTCGGGAGGCTACAGATGCTAGAGTACCTGTGCCTAAGCCAGTTGCTGTAAAAAGCAATGTTGTTGTTATGGAATTTATTGGTAGGAAAGGTATTGCTGCTCCTTCGTTGAAGGATATCCCGCCTGAGGATCCTGAGCAGGCTTATAAGCTGTTGGTTATGTATGTTAAACGGTTGTATAGGAAAGCCAAGTTAGTTCATGGTGATTTGAGTGAGTATAATATTATGATGTGGAAGGGTAAGCCGCTTATTTTTGATCTTAGTCAATCGGTTTCGATTGAGCATCCTATGGCGCGTTTTATGTTGACTCGTGATTTGGCTAATTTGAATAGGTTCTTTAGTCGCTTAAACGTTAACGTTATTCCTATTGAAAAATTGGAAAAGTTGGTAGTTGGTAAATAATGTCTCATCCAGATACATTTATTCGCATTCCTAAAGAACGTGTTGGAATATTAATCGGTCCTGAAGGCAAAACCAAACGGTACGTTGAGGACAGGTTGGGTGTTAAAGTTGATGTTGATACAGAGGGAAGCATAACTATAGGTGTTACTGACAGGGCGCCGGATCCGTCTGTGCTTTTGAGAGCTAAAGATGTTGTAACGGCAATCGGTAGAGGTTTTCCTCCAGATACGGCTTTTCGACTTATTCGTAATGAAGATGACGTTTTTGATATGGTTGATTTGCGAGTGATTTTTGGTCGTTCAGAGTCAGATATTAAACGTGTTAAAGGTAGGATTATCGGTTCTGAGGGTAAGACTCGTAAACTTGTTGAAGAGCTTTCAGAAGCAGATGTTGTTGTTTATGGACATACAATTGGTATAATTGGCAGTTTTGAGCAGGCGGATATTGCACGTAATGCTGTTCAAATGATTATTAACGGTTGCCAACATCATACAGTGTATAAGTATTTGCAGCGGAAACGTACTGAGCTTAAGAAAGAAAGGTTGGAGCTTTGGGAGAAGCCACCTGCAGATAGATAAGTTGCCTTTTATTTTTTTTTCTTGTTTGGGCATTGGACAAAACTATTCTGAGTTAATTCGAACAGTGTAAATGTTGTGGAAGAGTGCATTTGAGAAGAATGCCGTCTGCGGTCGGTCTTCTCTTGAGCTCACTTATGTTCCAACTATGTTTAGGGGTAGTCACATTTCTTGTCTTTGAAGAGGACTTCTTTTGTCTCGCCTAGAACTTGGAGCAACTATTTTGTTCTCTTAACAGAAATTTGATGGACTTTGTTAAAACTTAAAACGCAAGGCTAGTAATAAACTCGCTTTAATCTACTTTCACATGATACTATATTACAAAAACATATTACCTAAACCCATCTGTAAGATCAATGCTAGGCAATAAACACGTTCAAAATACTTTCTCAATGCCGTTTTTGGAGTTTTCATTGGTCGTTTTTGAGTGGGGTTTTTTGGATAGTGTTTTGTGTTAGATTGAAAATAGGGGAGCTCACCTCTTGTTCTGGCGTTGATGAAGTTTGTTTGTACTGATTTTTCACAGAAAGTAGGGCGTGCTTATTTCAAGTAGATAAGCACCAACAATTGAGAGCACAATCGTAAGGGTTAACAGTATCACAGCGGCAACCCGATTAGCAACCGCTACTTTTGCAAACACCCAATACATAGGCAGCAACGGTATAGCATACCTAACAGTACTAGGCAAGTAAGATACCACAAAAATAACATAGAGCATCACCCCGTAATATGCCCAGTACTTGATTGTTTCATGCTCTATGGAGATAACGGTTTTTTGTTTTATAAAAAAATACACTGCAGGTAAACACATCAATGTCAGAGATATAATGTAGAATGCTTGGAAAATGTTGGGTCTGCCAACGTCTGGGGTTACTTGGCTACCAAGTGTTATTAGTTGCTGTGTGATTGGTGGGTAGGCTTGCCAGTTTAGGTCGTGTGCAATTACGTGAACTGGAAAAACGCCTCCGGCTGCGAAGTAGCCAGCGACGTTGAACCATAGATAACCAGAGGAAACAACCACTGATGATGCAAAGAGTACAAGTGACCGTTTCTTGTCTGCCCTTATGGATAGGATTGCTGCTACAAGAAAGGGTATAGCGATCAAAAAGCCGTTGCTACGTGTTAACGAAGCTAATATACCCAATGCGATAGCAATACTAATTTTGTTTTTTTCAAGGAAAAAGAATGCGCCAAGGGTTAGAGCCATGAATAATGCTTCGCTAAAGATTGATGA
This sequence comes from Thermoproteota archaeon, assembly GCA_012511995.1. Lineage (GTDB taxonomy): Archaea > Thermoproteota > Bathyarchaeia > Bathyarchaeales > Bathycorpusculaceae > Bathycorpusculum. The sequence continues at coordinate 2,764 of JAAZFA010000161.1, forward strand.
AAGAAAGATTGCGCCTCCACAGAAAGAATAGAAAACCGTGGAGAGTATGGCTACTTTGGGGTTTTTAAACAATTTTTCGGTAAGTTTGTAGAAAAAAATTACACTGATAAAAAATGATAGGTTGCTTATTAGAAATCCTGATAGCATCAACGAGTGCACGGGTGATAGGAAAACTGTGAATAAAATTGAACCTGCTTGCATAGCTACAGGGTAGAGTGGAAAAAATGCCCATTCTGGCATAGCTAAAGGAGGAATGTTTTGTGCATGTGCTAATTGTGGAAAAGAAGAAACATCAGGATACCCTAACGAGTAGCCGTTGCGTGCGATGTTAATGTAGATTTCTGAGTCCCATCTATCAAATTGACCTATGAAGGGGAAGGAATCAATAGCGGATACGTCCATGTAGTTAGGGTTCACATATGTGAATGCATAATTGCTAATCGTGGAAGCTGCAAACAGCATTGCCCTTGAGATTACAGCGATTAGTAGGGCTTTGTAGATGTCTTTCATAATTAACACGGACCTAGTTGTTGGGCAAATTAACCACGTTAGCGCTTCCTTTTAGCATTTGGAATAATAGGGTTATATAATTTTCCACAAATCCTCTAAAACAAATAATTTTGCCAATAGCTTACTTGTACAAAAAAATAGGAGTAAATATGGATCCATGTTTAAGTTATTTATGACTTGATTCGTTTCTCAAGTAATTCAGTTAACTTCTTGATATATTCCCGTTTGTCTTCTAGAAAAGTCCAAAACTCCATTACTTCCTGATCGCCGCCAGCGTCTTTTTTGTAATAGGTCTTTATTCTCCAAAGGCTCTGATTTTCTTCTGTTAACTGAACAATCAAGCCGTATGCATTGTCACTTAGTATACCCTCTTGAGCTGGTTCTTTGCTTTCCAAAAATCCACTTCCAAAACGTTAGGCATAGACAAATTTACTATCG
>JAAZFA010000162.1 GCA_012511995.1 Thermoproteota archaeon
ATATATTGCCTCCCTTAGTCACATGCGCCAAAATTTTGCAGCAAGTAGTGGTTTTCCCAACACCTGGTTGTCCTGCAAGGATTGTTAGACTACCCAAAGGAATACACTCTTCCAATAACCATTCCGTTGATTCAGGATTGATTTTATCTAATGGATCAAAATTTAAATTCTTATAATTTTTTGTGTTTTGGATATTTTGAGTTAGAATATTATCTAAGTCTTTCTCATGCCCTTTGCTTAAAGCAAGGGCATTTTTTTTATCTTCCATAGCTTTTCCTAATCTATTTTTTAACGCCTTACAGCTGGTTTTTATTCATCTGGTCATCGATCCAACCCTCTACCTCAGATCTCTTCCAGAAAGTGCCACCTCCTATTTTGAAAGGTCTTGGAAAACTTGGATCATAGCGATTAGCATACTTAGGATTTAACTTGCAATAAACAGTTGCATCGCTGCGAACACCAATCATAGTTTTTACATCTTCAATCTTTATTACTTCCTGATTCATAGTAAACTCTCTTTAATTAAATACATTTAAACTTAACTTACTTTCACTTCATTAGTCTTTATCAATCCACACAAGATTAAAGTCAAATGAAGACTTATGAAGATTAAAACATGCTTCTCGTTTCGAGTCAATAGTTAACTTATGAACAATTTTAATGAAATCCTGAATCGCCTAAAAACCGCTCTTAACGTTGACAAAGATGCCGACGTAGCTAAATTGCTAGGATTAACTAACAAGGCATTTTCATTACGTAAAGGTAGAAATAGCTTTCCTGACGAGAATCTTAGAGATTTAGTACGACGTGAACCGTGGCGAGAAATTGACTTAGAGTTTATTTTGACAGGTGAATTGTCCGAATTCGAACAGATAAATAGGCGCTTTAAAAGTGCTACTGGTCTTAAAACCGATCTCGACGTAATAGCAGCATTAGAAATAACTAGTGATAACTTTATAAAGGGCAGGTTGGATAACTTATACCCTATTGCCGATATATTTAAATATGCCAACAAATATGCTCAGAGTGGGCCATACAAAGCTATAGATGCTGACTATGTCATAACTGGCAAAACTGTAACTGTTGAACAATATGGTATACACCTAATTGGAATGCTAGAAAAATTAGCAGAACTTCCAGCGGAAGACCAACTAAGTATTATTCAACAAGTAAATAAGCTATATTCTCTTCGCCAAACAATAAAAAGCCTACAAGATGACAAGAAACAATGATAACCCATTGATTATAATGAAATAGCCATTAAAAACTCACTTCAAAAAACTGTACAAGACACTTAAAAAAGTGTACATTATGAAAGAAAAAAGCACATTTTGACTAAAAATATCGACAAGACGAAATGACCCCATTTAATTATTGCTCCTACTTATCGACTATTTAAAATCTCAGCAATATCTTTATTAAATAAAATTTTACCCTCTTCATATTTTTCTCTAATAAAGTCTGAATACCATTGCATCATTTCAACTCTTTGTTTTTCATTTGTAGAATGGTTATAGGCTTTTTCAGTATCGTCACCAGTCCGACCTGTATGCGCTAATTGACGTTCAACGATGTATCGCCACTCCGGCTTATAGTTGTTAATAATTGTCGAAGCAGTTCCTCTAAAACCGTGAATAGTCGCTGGCTCATTACCTTGAGTTGAATAACCTAAACTAATCAATACTTTCCTTAAAGTATTATCAGATATGCAGTTAGATTTATTTCTGTTAGAGAAGAACAAATAATCATCATCACTAGGTGAGTCTTTTAAATGGTTTTTAAGCTCATCGAGCAACTCAATTGCCCAATCTGATAATGGGTAAAAATGATGCTCTCTTCCAAACTTCATATTTTCGGCACTAGGAAACCAGAGTTTTTTTTCAGAGTCAATTTCTTTCCATGTTGCCTTTCTTAATGTGGTGATTCTAGGAAAGGTGATGATAACTAAAAGTAGCGCTATTTGAACTCTACGCGAGCTGTGTCGCCTTTCAAGACAATACCTGTGATATCTACGGAAAAACTCTGCTAATCGCTCTTCCCTGAGTGCAGGCCTATTTTCAACTGGTACTTTATTATTTTTAATAAGCTGCTTTGTGATTAAATCAATTCTTTTGACATCACGAGCACCCATCATCTCAGCATGCTCCATTATGTTTACCAATCTACCGAGTAGTTTTTCTGCTGTTTCTATACCGCCTAATCTTGCCCTAAAATTTTGATAAAAGACAATAACATCTTGAGGATAAATTTCATTAATTTCTTTTGTACTAAAAAAGGGTATTAACTCTTTATCTAAACTTAAACGAACTTTAATAGCGTGATTTTCAGTCCAGCGACTTGATGATATTTCAAACCATTGATCGGCATAATAATGGAATGTATTGCCACGTGTTTTTTTAAACTTTTTATCTTGTTTTTCTTTTGATGGATCAATTCCGTTGCTTAACTTAAGACGTGCTTCGTGTAGGCTCGCTCTTGCTTGTCTTAAACTAACCTCTGGATAAGCACCAACAGAAAAAGTTTTTTGCCTGCCCTCAAAGCGATAATAATACCGCCATACTGGTGTTCCTGCTTTAGTAATAAAAAGAAATAAGGAATCACCTGCTCTAATTTTTTCTTCTGTCCCAAGCACGTGACTTTTTACACGTGACCTAAGCTCCCTATCAGTAATTTTCGACACAAATACTTTAACCTCAAATAAAAAAGTGTTGGCATCGTCAGTTTATGATGCCAACACTTTTGCGTAAATA
>JAAZFA010000163.1 GCA_012511995.1 Thermoproteota archaeon
CCACTTGTTTTTGAAATAAAGCTTATGATGCAAGTGTCCATTGAAGTGCCATGAAAAAGGTTTTTTCATAGAAAAAACCTAAACCAGTTACAGTTTAGCCTTATAGCCTGTTTTGACAGTTAAATACTAGTGGAACAGGTTTATATGCAAGGTAAGCATCAAGGTGTCACCAAGTGACGTATGATGAGGGATTGCGTTCATACAAGGCGATTGCCTTCATTGAAAGCTTAACGAGATTTTATTACTGTAAATTAGGGACAATCCCCAAACCAAACGTTACCGCAAATCAAAAAACCTTTAGACAACTCTCTAAACTATTAGGTGAAAAATTATGGATAAAATAAAATTTGCCATTCCAAAAGGCTCCCTAGAAAAAGCAACAGCCGAATTCTTCGCTAAATCTGGCTTTAAAATTGGCGCTTCAGATCGAACTTATCGCCCAAGCATAAATGACCCCCAAATTGAAATGAAAGTTCTTCGTCCTCAAGAAATTCCCGTATTTGTGAGTGAAGGACTGCAAGACATAGGTATAACGGGTGAGGATTGGGTACGTGAAAATAAGGCTGATGTCGAAGTATTGCAAAACCTTGAATACGGTAAAATTCGACTAGTAATTGCCGTTCCTAAGAGTCTACCGGAAGGTACTACCTTAGGAGAATTCATGGAGTTCATCTGGGCTTCTGGTAAAAATTTTCGAATAAGCACAGAATACCTTAATATAGCTTTTGAGTATCTCAAAAGTATACCTGAATACAAGAAACGATTCGGTGACGCTGATCCAGTGATTGTTACGCCGTGGTGGCGGAAAGGCGACAACCCTCGAGTAAAGATTTTCTTGTCGTTTGGTGCAACTGAGGCAAAACCTCCAGAAAACAGCGATTGTATTATGGATGTAACCGAAACAGGTACGACCATAGAGGCTAATAACCTCCGTATAATCGAGACTGTTATGCGATCATCTGCAATTCTAATTGCTAACAAGGAATCCCTTGAAAATTCAGAGAAACGTGAAAAAATCTTTGATATTGTTGCTTTACTTAAGGGTGTAGTTGATGGTTCTAAAAGAATACATTTATTCGTTAATGTTAAAAAAGAGAACCTTAACAAATTACTAACGGAGTTGCCAGCACTTAAAAATCCTACAATATCACCCCTTGCTGATGATGCTTGGGTGAGCGTTAACACAGTTGTCGAAAAAGACTGCCTCATCGGTTTGCTCCCAAAAATACGCAAGATCGCTCAAGGTTTAGTTGTGTATGAACCAAGGCAGGTGCTAGCACTAGACGAGATTGCACGGAGAAATGAAGGTCAATGCAAAACGGATCAATCATAAACATTTGGGAATCAAAACAGCTACCGTTCGGTTGGTTCAAGCGACAGCAAGTGGACCAGAAAGCTGCGGCTGAACTCGAAACTACTGTTAAAGCCATTATAGACCAGGTGAAAAGTGATGGTGACAGAGCGTTAATAGAGTTTGCTCAGAAATTTGATCAAGCAAAATTCACTTCAACTTCATTAAAAGTTACTCCTGAAGAGATTAAAGAGGCCTACAGTAAAGTTACCAAAGAACAAATTGCAGCCATCAATTTTATGAAGCAACGCATAAGTGTTTTTCAAAAGCAATTATTGCACCAAACAGAAGTTAAAGCTTTTAACGAGGGTGTCATGGTCCAAACGATATTACGTCCGATTGAAAGTGTCGGATGTTATGTTCCTGGGGGCCAAGCGGTCTATCCAAGTTCTGTAGTAATGACGGCAGTTCCAGCTAAAATTGCAGGTGTGCCCCGTGTTGTTGTCTGTTCTCCGACTGATGCTGAGGGTAAAGTCAACCCGCTAGTGTTGGTTGCTTCCGACATCTGTGGGGTAAATGAAGTAATAAAGGTCGGCGGTGCCCAGTCAATAGCTGCTCTAGCTTATGGCACAGAGAGCATAAAGCCTGTCCGTAAAGTCGTTGGACCTGGTAGCAAATATGTTACTATGGCTAAAACAATGGTTTCACAAGATGTCGCGATTGATATGCCTGCTGGTCCAAGCGAGGTTCTAATACTTGCTGATCAATATGCCGATGCACGTTTAATCTCCTATGACATGATTTCCCAGGCTGAACATGGCACTGACAGTATAGCAGCATTGATAACTACGTCTAAAAAGTTAGCTGTTCAAGTTCAGGAAGAACTCGGTAGGTTGATTGTGGGTGTTCCAAGATCAGAGAAAATCTTCGAGTCATTAAAGAAATATGGTTTCATCATAGTCTGTGACTCAATCGATGAAGCAGTGGAGTTAACAAATCAGTTTGCAGCAGAACACTTAGAAGTAATGGCAAACGATGCCAAGATGCTGGCTGAAAAACTCATTGCTGGCCTCATTTTAATAGGACCATATAGTCCAGTGCCTTTAAGTGATTATGCGAGCGGAACTAACCATGTTCTACCCACCGGCGGATTTGCTCATTCATTTTCGGGTCTATCCGCATTTGATTTTATGCGGCGAGTTAGCATAGTTGAATGTTCTCGGGAAGGCTTAGAAAAAGTAAAAAGTCAAGTTAAAGTCATAACTGAAGTTGAAAATCTTCCAAACCACTACAAAGCGATAGAGGCAAGGTTTATCAAATGAGCGAATCTTACCAGAAATGGTTTAAAGCAAAACAAGATGAATTCCAAACTATCGATTGTTATTCGGCCGGTGTCACACCTCAAGGTTTAGCAGAACAAATAGGTGTTGCCCAATCTGAAATTATCAAGCTCAACTTCAACGAAAACCTTTTTATCGATCGCACTAAACAAACGGCACTCATGAAACAGTTGGCAGATGAAATTGACCTTCGCATGTACCCTGAAGATGAAGAAGCTATACTCCGTGAGAAACTCACAGGTTACCTCGGTGTCTCTGCAGATTATATTGCCATCAGCAATGCAGGTGACGAATTAATCGACCGCATTACTCGACTCTTTATCGAAAAAAGCGATGTTGCAGTTTCCCCATCTCCGACATTTGCAATCCCAAGGCTTTGTGTACAACGGCAGGGAGGCGAATATGTTACCGTACCGCTGACTGAAGATTTCCAATTGGATATTTCTGGCATGCTATCCCATTTCAATGGGAAGACTCGGCTTCTTTATATATGCTCACCAAACAATCCAACTTCCAACCAAATGGCGCCAGAAGATATCGAAAAACTAGTAAATGCTTTTCCGGGAATAGTGATTATTGACGAAGCTTACGGAGAATTTGCCGATTACAGTTTTATACCTCGAATACGCGAGTTCCCCAATGTAGTAATTTTGCGTACCTTTAGCAAAGCTTTTGGCTTAGCCATGCTTAGATTGGGTTATGCGGTCGCTAATCCTGAAATATGCAAGATCATTCGAGAAAAGGCTCCATTGCCCTATCCAGTTTCCGGGTTCAGTATTCGAATGGGTATTAAAATGCTAGAAAACATGGATATCATGCAAACCGCGGTCTCGGCGCTGGTAACGGAGCGGGAAAAATTCATAACCGCACTGAATCAAATAGTAGGTGTGCAAGCATTCCCTTCACAATCGGACTTTATTCTGATAAATACCCAAAAATCTGCTGATGAAGTTTATTCGAAGCTCCTTAAGAGAGGTATTATGTTAAAAAAATTTGGTATACTCCTACAATACAAAAACTGTTTCCGTGTGACTGTCGGATTGCCCGTGATGAACTTGAAACTAATCAAAGCATTAAACGAAGTAATGAGTGATTAACAATGAGAAGTGAAGAGGTTTATCGTAAAACCAAAGAAACTGACGTAAAAGTAAAAGTAAACTTAGATGGCGAAGGGAAGGCAAACATCCAAACTCCAGTACAGTTTCTAAGTCATATGCTAACTTCGCTGGCAACACACAGCTTAATCGACATAGACGCATCCGTTAAAGGTGACCTGGTCCACCACATTGTTGAAGACTTAGCACTCGGGTTAGGCGAAGCATTAAACAAAGCGCTAGGTAATCGTGAAGGTATCACACGTTTTGGCAACGCCTTTGCTCCTATGGATTGCTCTCTTGCACTTGCAGCCGTCGATTTGGTCAAGCGTCCATACTTTAAAATTGACCTTAAACTACGAGGGAAAAAGGTAGAAGATATGCAAACAGAAGATATTCAGCACTTCTTTGAATCTTTTACACAAGCATTGCAGGCTAACGTGCATATCTTTGTTGAGTATGGCAGCAACGACCACCACAAAGCAGAAGCAGCTACCAAAGCGCTTGCGCTTTCGCTTCGCCAGTCAATAATAGTGGATTCTCGGCGTAAAGGTGCACCTAGCAGTAAAGGCGTAATTTGATGGCTAACGTAGTTATCTTAGACTACGGCGGCGGCAATCTTTTCAGCCTAAAAATAGCACTTGAAAAGGTTGGTTTATCTGTCACAGTTGGCACTTCCGCAGCGGATTTAGTGGAAGCCGACGCCATTACTTTGCCAGGTGTTGGAAGTTTTACTGCGTCATTAGAACGTCTCGATGAGGTTAAAGATGCTCTGCGAACTAAAGCGTCGGAAGGTACTCCTTTGCTCGGTATTTGTATAGGACTGCAACTCTTTTTTGAATCTAGTGAGGAGGGACCAGGTACAGGTTTATCATTCTTTAAAGGCAGCGTTAAACAGTTACCCAAAACCAAAAAGATTCCGCATATGGGATGGAATACACTAAACCTCATTAAACCCAATGGGCTCTTAGCTGAAATTAAAGAGGGTTCATATGTTTATTTTGTACATTCATTTTACCCAGAACCTAAAGACGCCTCAATTATCTGTGCAAAAACAGAATACGGCACAATATTCACGTCGGCTGTATGTGAAAAAAATATTTATGCAACTCAATTTCATCCTGAAAAATCTGGTGAGACAGGACTCAAAATACTAAAGAACTTCGCTAGGATAGTATTAAGGTGATCATTTATGGAGCTTATTCCAGCAATTGACTTGATGAGCGGTAAAATTGTGAGGCTAACAAAGGGTAAAGCTGAAACCGCTAAAAGCTACGAGTCCCAATTCGGTACCCCCCTTCAGGCAGCTGAACGTTGGCGAGATGAGGGTGCAGGTAAACTTCACATCATCGACTTAGATGCTGCCTTTAGCATAGGTGACAATCGGTCAGTAATAGCTGAAATTGCAAAAAATGTATCTCGACCCATCCAAGTGGGCGGTGGAATCCGTAGTTACAAGGTCGCCGAAGATCTTCTCAAGACAGGCGCAGCACAGGTTATACTGGGGTCCTTAGCGTTCAGCGACCCCACGGTCATCACAAAAATTCAGGGACGTTTCGGTCCGGATTCTGTTATTGTAGCTCTTGATAACCAAGATGGCCGCATAATGGTGGATGGCTGGCAAACTACAACCGCTATGACCGTTGATGATGCACTTGACAAATATGTCAAACTTGGTGTCCAAACCTACCTCATCACATCCATAGCTCAAGATGGCATGTTAACTGGTCCTGATTTACAAACTCTAAATGCTGCAACTATGGTTCCTAATGTTAAAGTAATAGCGGCTGGGGGAATCGGCACTATTGGTGACTTATCAGCGCTTAAAGAAGTTGGATGTGAGGGTGCTGTTATTGGTAAAGCCCTATATGAGGGGAGGTTCACATTAAAAGAGGCGCTATCAAATATTGGAGTCTAACGAATTGCCCTTAGCTAAACGAATTGTACCCTGTCTTGATGTTGATCATGGCAAAGTCGTCAAAGGTATAAATTTTCTTCAACTTAAACATGCGGGTGACCCAGTTGAATTGGCTAAGCGTTATAATGATCAAGGCGCTGACGAACTAGTGTTTCTCGATATCACGGCTTCAAATGAAAAACGTGAGATCATGCGACAATATGTTGAAGGCGTCGCTAAAGCTATCAGTATACCTTTCACTGTTGGTGGAGGAATTCGAACAGTGTCGGATGCAAGAAATGTGCTCTGCAGTGGAGCGGATAAAGTGTCGGTTAACACGGCTGCAATAGAAAATCCTCAGGTAATTACTGAGTTAGCCGATGTTTTTGGGCGACAATGTGTTGTAGTTGCAGTTGACGTTAAACGGAATTATAACGTTGCTGATGAAAAATTTATCTTTGACACTCTTGAGGGCAAGGTCTGGTTTGAAGTTAATACTTTTGGTGGACGAAAACCGACAGGTATCGATGCGGTATCATGGACCATGCATGCAGAAAAACTTGGTGCAGGTGAATTTCTTGTTACATCAATGGATTGTGATGGAACTAAAAACGGTTATGATATCGAATTGACTCGAGCGATATCTGAACGTGTTAATGTGCCTGTTATTGCAAGTGGTGGTGCAGGTGTTCCTAAACATCTCTACGATGTTTTTATAGAGGGCAAAGCAGATGCCGCTCTAGCTGCATCTATTTTTCACTACAATCAATACCCCGTTCCCATCGTTAAAGATTACTTGCGTAAAATGGGGGTGACTGTTCGACAATGATTCAAACCGATTTGGTCTCAAAGCTTGATTTTACCAAAAACAACGGGCTAATTCCTGTTATCGTGCAAGACTATAAAACTAGCGCCATCCTAATGCAAGCATATGCCAACAAAGAAGCTGTGGATTTAACTCTGAAAACTAAGAAAGCTACCTATTGGAGTCGTAGCAGAAACGAAATCTGGGTTAAAGGCGAAACGAGTGGTAATACCCAAAAAGTTGTCTCTGTTTTTGCTGACTGTGACTTTGACTCGCTGCTTTATGTGGTTGAGCAGACAGGTCCCGCTTGCCATACAGGTGAATACAGCTGTTTTTACAATAATTTGCTTTAACTTGTTTTTTACTAATTTGTACTCCCGCATTTTTCAATTTTGATGTAAAACGTTGATACCAAACTAAGTTATAGATCATTCATGTGAATTTAGAGACATAAGAATTCTCATGATACTATAGTTAATCCTTTTAAACAAAGTCTCTCTATTCACCTTGTGAATCACTTATGTATCATATGCATCGAGAAGCTATGCTCTATGAACGGCAAAAAGAAGGTAAAGTCAAATGCTGCCTTTGTGCACGTCGATGCCTGATTAATGATGGAGCCCCTGGTTTTTGTTTAGTTCGTAGAAATGAAGGCGGTACCCTCTATACTCTAAACTATGGTAAAGTCGTCTCTGCAGGCGTAGATCCAATAGGCAAAAAACCATTAACACACTTCAACCCTGGTGCTCTGGTGATGTCGGTTGCAGCAGCCGGTTGTAATTTTCGCTGCCAATTCTGTGACAACTGGATGATTAGCCAAGATTGTGAATCCCCCGGCAATCCTATGTCTCCTGAAGAAATCGTTAAAGCAGCACAGAATGCTGGCTGCCAAGGCATAAGCTATACTTACACCGAGCCGACCATTTTCATGGAATATGCCTACGATACTGCAAAAGTCGCGAAGGATGCGGGTTTATTCAACACTTTTGTAACCAACGGTTACATGACACCCGAGGCAGTTAGAACCATTGCGCCCTACCTTGACGCTGTAACGGTAGACTTTAAAGGTGGTGCTGAGCCGGAATTCTACAAGTCCATTATGGGCGTTCCAAATGTTAAACCAATTTTTGAAAGCTTAAAAGAGTTACATCTAAGTGGCATTCATATTGAACTAACTAATTTGGTTGTCCCAAAAACTGGCGACTCTATGGATAGAATTCGTGAATTAGCCGCATGGATACGTGACAACATTGGAGCAGACACACCTCTTCATTTGTTAAGATTTCATCCTGAATACAAGATGTCTACTATTCCAGCAACTTCAGTACAAAAAATGGAGCAGGCCCTTTTAACTGCAAAGAATCAAGGTCTTCGGTATGTCTACATTGGTAACGTACCTGGGCATGCCGCAGAAAATACCTACTGCCCCAACTGCGATACCCCCATTATCCGACGTTACGCGTTTGATATAACTCAGTGGAATGTAACCGAAGACAACAAATGTCCAGTATGTGGACAACAAATACCAATAAAAGGTAAACTGCACCAATCTTTTCAGCGGTTTTCATATGCCCTGTTTTAAGCTGTTAATAACCTACAATGGTGTGGAGAACTATATCATCTGATAAAGAATTAGCAAAGGGTAGTTTGGCTAGATATTTTGCCATTGTCAAGAATACGAAAAAGGCGAAATTCTCCATAGCTAAGAAGGTATCAGCTAAATTTACAGACACAGAACCACTTGAAACGCTATGGCAGCAACACGTAAAGTGCACAGAAGCTTATTGTAGGCTAGAATATCAAATTGACAATGGTAAGGACTACGTCTCAATTCCTTTTCCTAAACAATCATACTTGGATTTAAAAAAACAAGTCACTAACAAAATTCTTAAAAGTTGTTGCCTTTGCACACATCGCTGTGGTGTAAATCGGTTAGCTCACCAGTTGGGTTATTGTGGTTGTGGCAACAAAGTTGCTGTTTCAAGCATTTTTATTCATACAGGCGAAGAGCCAGAGCTTGTACCATCTGGAACGATCTTTACTATGGGCTGCACAATTCAATGTAAACACTGCCAGAATTGGACTATATCACAATGGAAAGAAAGCAACATTCAGTTTACTCCTAAAGAAATGGCTATGGAAGTTGAGGCCCTACACCTGAATGGTTGTCGAAACATCAATCTGGTAGGCGGGGAACCGACACCATGGTTAAAACATTGGATAGAAACCTTTAGTTATGTAGGCGCAAATCTGCCTGTAGTATGGAATTCTAACTCATATTACAGCCAAGAAACCGCGCAATTGCTTGCTGGGTTTGCGGATGTTTATCTGTTGGATTTTAAATATGGTCCAGGAGACTGTGCCAAGAGACTCTCCGACGCACCAGGCTACTGGGCGGTAAATACGCGTAATCACCTTTTAGCCAAAAGGTATGGTGAATTAATTGTGCGCGTGCTAGTATTGCCGGGACATCTGGAATGCTGCACACAACCGATTCTACAGTGGATTGCCCAAAATCTGGGTGTACAGACACGGGTAAACTTGATGTTTCAGTACCGCCCAGAATGGCGCGCCTACGAAATACCTGAGCTTCTACGGCGCTTAACCAAAGAAGAGATGGATAGAGCTCTTGGGTATGCACATGAGGTTGGTTTATGCAACCTAGTAACTTAAAGTCTTAATAGGACAAGATTCAGCTTTTACAAGAGCTTGCCCATGACGAAATATTCTGCGTTGACTATCCCAACCAGTTACTGGAAACCACATCAAGATTACCTCAAAGAAATAACTGACACTCTAAGAGGCAGAGTTCATGATCATGACTTTGTAGTGGTTTCCGAGAAGGCACTTGCAGTAGCTACTTGTTGCATAGTTGATGAAAAAAATGTCAAGGCTAGCCGAAATGCTAGGGTTATAGCTGGTTTCTGGATGAAGACTATTTGGGGCTATCCGCTTGGGTTAATATGTGGTTTTGGGTTACGCCTACTATTTAGATTACGCACTTATCCGCTTGAATTAGGGAGTCGACATAAGCAATTAGCGCTTGAACATGCGGGATTATTACAAGCACTCATGTTTGGTTCCGAGGGGGGCATAGACGGATCCAATTTGGCTTATTCTTATGTTAGCCTACCATTGTCCAATGCCAAAGAGTTTGCACAAGAAATACAAGTCCACATTAGACGGCAACTTGGAAAAAATATCTGCGTAATAATCGCTGATACAGACAAAACTTACCGTTTTCACAACACTTACTATACTCCAAGGCCCAACCCTATGAATGGCATACATTCTATCGGCGGTGTTATAACATATGTTTTGGGTAGAATGTTTAAGCTTAAGAGGAGTTCGACACCGTTGGCTGTGTCTGGGTTACCGCTCTCTGCAGGGCAAGCCTTAACGATTACTAATATTGCTGATCGTGCACGGGGTTCTGGATCTGGAGCTACTGTTTGGGATATGGCTGCTAGATTCAATGTGGATTTAGAAAGTGTTAGTTGGGAAATGCTTAGTTCGGTTAAGCATAAGCCAATCGTAATTGTCAGACGAAAACCATAGCGTTGCGCAAAGATTATGTTGATTTAGAGTAAAAAAGTATTTTTGAAGAGTAAGACATAAAAATTGGGTTGCACGCTCTATGCGGAAACAATGGGATGCACATATGGAAGAATCACTACAAAGGTTAGATGCTTTCTTTAATCCAAAGTCAGTCGCAGTTATCGGTGCCACTAAAAAGGTAGGTAAAGCCGGTTATGTCATTTTTAAAAACTTAGCAACCAACAAGCAGCGTGGAGTCTTTAAGGGTGAACTCTACCCTATTAATCCAGGCGAGGACTCCATTTTAGGATTCAAATGCTTTGAAACCTTAAGCAAGGTTCCTGAAAGCGAAATAGATCTTATTGTTGTTATTGTTCCGGCTAAAGCTGTTGCCTCAGTTATGGAAGAAGCTGTCGTTAAGAAAGTTAAAACAGCAGTAATAATTACCGCAGGCTTTAAGGAAGTCGGCAACAAAGAAATGGAAGACCATGTTATCGCTATAGCAAAAAAGGGTAATATACGGATGCTAGGTCCAAACTGTTTAGGTGTCTTTTACGCTAAAAGCGGCATTGACACATTGTTTTTACCTGAAATGAAAACATTGAGTACTGGCGAAGAAGTCGTTGCTACCCCACGACCAATGCCGGGTAGCATTGCCATGATTACTCAGAGTGGTGCTTTTGGTTCAGCGGCACTAGACTACTTGACCGGTCGTCAGATGGGCGTTTCAAAATTCGTAAGCTTTGGTAATAAGAGCGATGTCTCCGAATCTGACATACTTAACTATCTCATGTACGATACTGAAACAAAAGTTATTTTAGTCTACCTTGAAGACGTTAAGGATGGACGCGATTTTATAGAAATCGCCAAGAAGGTCACCCTTAAGAAGCCAGTTGTCGTCATTAAATCAGGACGTAGCAACGCTGGTGCACGTGCAGCTGCAAGTCACACAGGCGCTATCGCAGGCTCAGACAAAGTTTATGATGCAGCATTCAAGCAGTGTGGTGTTATACGCGCTTATAGCATGGAAGAATTCTTTGACATTGGCAAAGCACTCGCGATGCAACCGCCCGCGCTAGGCACCAATATAGGTATTTTAACTGATGCTGGTGGTCCCGGTGTTATGACTGTTGACGAGCTCGAAACAGTAGGTTTGTCTGTAGAACATTTTAGCAAAGAAACTGCCGAGAAATTTGAGCGCCTTAAGAAGGAAGGTAAAATTTTAGCTATCGCTGCCACACATAACCCTGTAGACCTTACTGGTTCAGTCACTGATGACCAATTCACTATCTCAGCTGATATCATGTTTCAGGATCCGCATACAAGCGGCATTATTTTACTTGGTCTCCACCATATGCCTGGCTTAAAAGAGAAATATATTGACGACATCGCTAAACTTAGTGAAAACTACCATAAGCCAATCGTTATGGTTGACATCGGTGAAACTGAAATGGCACTGTATACAAGAAGCCGCTTTGACAGACTCTGCGTTCCATCTTTTGGTTCACCTGAAGATGCAGCACACGCAATGAAAGCCCTAGTTTGGTATGGTGAATACTTGCAAAAGAATGGCGTATATGATGATTATGTTGCCCACTTCAAAAAATGTGCAGCGCCGACCCAAGCTAAGAAACGGTAACTACTACTGTTACCCTATCTCCATCTTTTAACCCCAATTTTCCTCGTAGATATTGGGGAGCAATGATTTCTAATAAATCACTGGGATAATTTAGGACCAATGGCAAAATAACCGCGCATTTCAAACCAGAAATCTGCGCGTGAAAAAGTATACCTGAATGGTAACCCGTTTGGGGCTCAACAATAAATCCCTGTTTAGTCTCTAATTGTTTTTTTTTATCTTTGCTTTGTTCTGTTAGACGTATGTTCAAAGTTCCATAGTATGGCGGAAAACCTATGTTTCGAATTATTTGCTGTTTTACCCATGATAGGGCTACAAAATTTTTCCCTGTGCCTCTTCCTGAATAAACCGTACCCTCAAATGTCAACTGTGGCAAAAAAAGTCCACTTAAGGTTGTTTTTTTAGCCATTCCGCAACCGATTTTAAAATCGGGTCTGAGGAGATGTCAACTACTGGAACAATCATTTTTTCTTTAGTTTCAATCGTTTGCGCATACCGTGGCATTGGTGCATAACCAACATAGGTCCAGTAAACCTTGCGTTTTTCTAACAGTTCTTTAGCTACTATAGCGTTGGATGCAGAGAGCGGAAAATATAGAAACACTATACCGCCAACCCAATAGAGCCCCGCCAATTTGCCGCCAGCAATAACTGAGGTGAAACGTGCGATTTCTTCAGCATTGTTGAATCGGGTTTTTTCCATAATAACAATTTCTTTGAATGGTTCATAGCTTACAGAAACGTTGTTTTCGCCCATATCATAACAGTCTCCTCTCAGTTACCCCTAATAGGATAGCTCCTACCTTTTAATATTGCCATATTCTTAATGTCTGAGCGTTGTTCAAATAATTGCAATTAAAAAAATATTTACAAGAAAACAAGAAAAAGAAAGTTTATATTTTTTTAGTTTCAGTGGCTGTCTCCAGTGCCAAAACTCCTGGAAGCTTCTTACCCATCAAAAATTCGGTGAGTGCTCCCCCTGCTGTGCTGATATATCCCATTTTTGTACTTAAACCATACTCCTGTATGGCTGCAATTGTATTTCCCCCACCTGCAAGGCTAAACGCTTTGCTGTTTGCAATGGCTTTAAGAACCGCTTTTGTGCCATAGTTGAACTGTGGTGTTTCATACACCCCCATTGGTCCACTAACCACGGTCGCTTTTGCACTAGCGATGAGTTTGGTATAGGTTGCTACAGTTTTGTGACCTAAATCGAATATAGCGTAGTTAGTGGGCAGTTGGTCGATGATGATCTCGTCTCTGTCACCATAGACGTTAATAGCTAAGTCTGTTGGAATTAGGATTTTGTCTTCATACTGATCAAATAACGCTTTTATACCAGGTATATACCGTATAAGCTGTTTCTCTGCCAAGTAATCCATCGTCGGCACTCCCAAATTAACGCCTTTAGCCGCTAAAAACAACTGTGCCGTCACACCACCAACTAAAAAATAATCAGCAATGCCATTACTGAGAACATACTTGCTGATTTCGAGACTGTCATCCGCTTTTGCACCGCCCATGACATAGATACAGGGATGCTCAGGTTGCTCCAATGCCTTTCCCAATGAATTCAACTCACGTTCCATAATTCGACCGGCAACTGAAGGCAAAACTGCAGTGAAGCCAACTATCGAAACATGACCGCGATGTGCTACAGAAAATGCATCTGAAATAAACAAATCAGCCAATGGCGCAAGATTCTGCACCAATTCGGTTTTGGATTGTTTCTCTGGAGAGTTGTTTTTGGTTTCCCCATCCCAACTTCGAACATTTTCAAGCACCAAAATCTCACCTTCCTGAAGCTCTCTGATGGCTTCTTTAGCCCGATTACCAAATACATCATCAATGAACTTGACCGGACACCCCAAAATCTTTTGCAGCATCTCAGCATGCGATTTTAGACTGGTGTAATCCACATCGCCCTTACGACCTTGGTGCGCCAAAATTACAGTTTTGGCTCCTTTCTCGGCAAGTTCCTTCAATGTTGATTCAGCATGCGCTCTTATGCGGACGTCGCTTGTAACATTCTGTGTCTTAGGGTCAATCTCCGAGTTAAAGTCCACCCGAACAAGAACAACCTTGCCTTTTACTTCAAAATCATCTAAAGTTTTGAACTTAGCCATTATACCACTCAACTTTAGCCTTGGTAAAAAAGAAAGAAAAGAAAATTTAAAGCTTGCCCGCTTGATTATAGGTCTGCTTTTTTACCTATCATTTCGATGAAGTCGATCATGCGGTTGCTAAAGCCCCATTCGTTATCATACCATGAAAATATTTTAACGAAGTTGCTTTTCTCGCCTAATACCATGGTTAAGCTTGCGTCAAACACACTACTGTAAGTACTATGTAGAACGTCGCTTGAGACGATTGGGTCTTCAGTATACTCTAGAATGCCTTTTAACTCGCCTTCTGCAGCTTTTTTCATAGCATCGTTTATGTCTTCTTTAGTGACTTCTTTACCTAAGATACAGGTTAAGTCAACGATGGATACATCAGGGGTTGGAACACGTAATGCTACACCATTCATTTTACCGGAGCATGACGGCAGGACTTCGCCGATGGCTTTTGCGGCTCCTGTGCTGGTTGGAATGATGTTGATGGCTGCGGCACGTGCACGTCTGGGGTCTTTATGCACAAGGTCTAGGATTTTCTGGTCGTTTGTATAGCTGTGGCATGTAGTCATAAACGCTTTCTCTAGTCCAAAGTTGTCTGTTAAAACTTTGCTAATAGGTGCGAGGCCGTTGGTGGTGCAACTTGCGTTTGAGAGTATATTATCTTTTTCGGGATCATAAGAGTCATCGTTCACACCCAGTACGATGGTTCTATCGGGGTCTTTTGCTGGGGCAGAAATGAGGACTTTTTTTGCGCCTGCGGTAAGATGTTTGGAGGCGCCTTCACGGTTAGTGAACAAGCCTGTGCTCTCAACTACAAGAAATACTTCGAGGTCTTTCCAAGGTAAGTTTGCTGGGTCTCTTTCTTGGAGGCATTTGAGTGTCTTTCCGTTTACTACAAGGTCATTACCTTGTACTTCAACAGTTCCTGGGAAGCGTCCATGAACAGAGTCATACTTAAGCAGAAATGCGTTGGTTTTTGCGTCTGCTAAATCGTTTATTGCTACAAAATCTATGTTAGCTTTTTTTTCGACGGCTGCTCGGTAGAGAAGTCTACCGATTCTTCCAAAACCATTAATTCCAACTTTTATTGCCATAATGAGTTTCTCCATTGGATGTATTTTTTAGAACTTGTTCTGAGTTAATTAATTTTCCTATGTTACAGAAAATGCTAAAAGAAGAATCAACCGCAACTATGTTTGCGTGTTGTTTTGGTTGTATGGTTTGTAGTTATCACTTTATTTGTTGGCTCGATAATATGCGTTGAAGTTATATTCTTAACAAACTCATAAAGCATTATTGTACCAAGCTAATTCTGCTATTAAACATGTGACTGTGTATAAAGCAACAACTACAACAATAATTTTATAGGTGAACTAACAAGTTTTTGCCTAATAACTGGAGATATCACTTGAAGAGTTTCAAACGTATACTGGTTGTTGGTGAAGAAAATATATTTAGCGAATTATGCCAAATCATTGTAATCGCAGCGGAAGCCAACACAAAACTCATAGATATGCTCGATGACTGTAAAAATGAAAAATGTCTCGATGAAGGTATGCAAGCCATCCGATCTTTGGAAAATAAATCCGATAGCATTGCTTTTAAAGTAAATGAAGACATCACCTCTGGTGCAGTTAGCCCAAATATACTTGAGCATTTATTGGAATGCGTTCGTGTAGCAGATGACATTGTCGATGCCTATTATTATCAAGCTCGAGAAATGTGCCGAATGTACAAAGCCAACTTTCCATACACCGAAGTAATCGAAGAAGATCAATGGATAGCTACCTTCAAAAGCCTGGTTGAATTAGCAGAGCAAGCACTTGGTAAAGTTAAACAGGCGCTACTGATTTCAGATTTGAGCGAAATACTGCAATTAAGAAAGGAAATAGCATCTCTTGAGCAGCAGGGCGATGAAATTAAGGACAAAGGCTTTGATTTTCTCTATCGTGAAGCTCCACAAATGCACTACCTTCAATTCTACCATTACAGCGGATTGTTACATAAGTTTGATGCCATCCTTGATGGCTGTGAAGACCTCTCCGACTTAGTCCTTTCAGTAATTACCTCTATAATCAAGTGAGCTAAGATTGGTCTTTGAACTGCTACTTATTGCACTAGTTTTTTTGGCAGTAATGCTAGTTTCAGGTAATAATCTCTCCGCCTGTGTTGGACCTGCAGTCGGTGCAAGAATCTTATCTAAACGTGCTGGCGCATTCCTTGGGGTAGTCGGCTTTACAACTGGACTACTTTTGCAGGGTTGGGGCATGATAAACTCAATAAACAGTCTTATACCAAATGCGACAATGCAGCTTCAATCAGAGGTTTTGATGGCCGCTATTGTGGTCTTTGTTGTTGCTCATTTAGTCAGGGTACCTTTGTCTTTAAGTATGTCTCTTGTAGGCTTGCTAGTTGGAGCTGCACTCGCCCATAACCTTGGCTTGCAAGCATCTTATGTATTTTCTGTGGTAGCTTTGTGGTTTATTGCACCTATTGCGGCTGCAATAGTTGCGTTCTATCTTATTCGAGTCATTAGTAGACAAAAAGTAAGAAATATCTGGCGCCGTATCCGCTTTTATAAAGTCTTACTTCTTATTTTGGCTTTTACGTCTGCTTATACAACAGGTGCAAATACCATAGGTCTGATTGTTGCAACAGCAGGATTCAATATCACAACAGTTTTGGTTGCAGTGTCCGCTGTTTTTATTGGTGTATTTTGTCTTGGTGAAGGAGCAATACGCCGGGTAGGCGAGGAATTCTATTTAATGCGTTATTCTAATGCCACTGTTGCATTGGCTGCTTCAACTATTCTAGTTGAAGTGGCTTCTTTTCTAAATATTCCCTTGTCTAACACTCAGGCCACAACAGCAGCAGTATTTGGAGCAGGAATATCTTACAAATCAAAATTCTTGTCTCTGAAACCTTACCTTATTATTCTTGGAGGATGGATAGTCGCTCCGTTGCTAAGTTTCAGTATTGGCTATTTCTTGATAAGCATATAGGTGAATTCTTAGTAGGTTTATTATTCATCTTCATCGATTATTGATTTTTTTGGCTTGAAGAGCTGCTGTTATACTGACGCCTATTAAGTCAAGGCAAGTCATAAACCTCTTAAACTTGTTCAATGTCTAATCATATACGTGGTGCTCCTTGGGAGTTAACTTTAAAGATCTCATTCCGAAAAATCCAGTTAAACTTGAAGATCTAAACGGAAAAATCATAGCAATAGACGCATACAACGCTATCTATCAATTTCTCTCAATCATACGTCAACCTGACGGAACTCCCCTTAAAGACAGTAAAAATATGATTACTAGCCACATAAGTGGAATTTTTTATCGCACAACAAACTTAATTGAAATGGGTCTCAAACCTATTTATGTGTTTGATGGTAAATCACCCAAACTAAAGTCTGCAGAGATAGAACGTAGGCGTCAAGTCAAAGTAGAAGCAGCAGCAAGCTATCAAAAAGCCTTAGCGAGTGGCGACCGGGAAAAAATGCGTATGTATGCCCAAGTTGCGACAACTATGAAGGATTACATGGTTTTAGATAGCAAAAAAATTTTGGATCTTATGGGATTACCTTGGATTCAGGCCCCTAGCGAGGGGGAAGCCCAAGCAGCATACATAACCAAAAAAGGAGACGCCCACTACTGTTCAAGTCAGGATTATGACAGTCTTCTCTTCGGGGCTCCAAAGTTGCTTAGAAACGTGACGATTTCAGGTAGACGAAAAAGAGGTCGAGTATACATCGAAGTAGTGCCAGAAATCATTGAGCTAAACAAAGTACTTGGCGACTGTGGATTAACCTATGAACAACTAATCGACGTAGGTATTTTAATCGGCACCGACTTCAATGATAGTACCAAGGGTTTAGGCCCAAAAACAGCGCTTAAACTCATTAAACAATATGGTTGCATAGAACAGGCTTTACCCCATATTGATGGTGTAACCTATGCAAACAAAGTCTCTGAAATTAGACATCTCTTTCTGCACCCAGAAATCACTGACAATTATAAAATCGAATGGAAAAACCCTGATGAGACGGGTTTAATGACCTTTTTGTGTGATGAGAAAGAGTTCGGTGAAGAACGTATTAAAAAAGCGATTGAGCGCATGGTTGTTGGTTCCAAAAAGCAGAAGGGCAAAGTCTCACTAGAGAAATGGTTTGGATAAAAGAAGAAAAAGTTACTTGACTGTGACCGATTTCGCTAAGTTCCTTGGCATATCTGGATTGAAGCCCTTCTCAAGCGCTGTATAGTACGCTAATAGCTGCAGTGGTATTGCATATGGGATGGGGGTTAGTACACTTGGGATGCCTTTAGGTACTTCAATATAATCGTCGGATAGACTTTTGATGTCTTGGTCACCCTCTTCTATAACCGCAATTATATGGGCACCTCTAGCTTTCATCTCCATGATATTACCGATAACGGTCTTGTGTGTATCATCCTTGGGGCAAACAAACACGACTGGAAAGCCGTTTTCTATTAAGCTTATTGGCCCATGTTTGCTTTCACCTGCCGGAAAAGAGATGGATGGGATGTAGGCGATTTCCATAAGCTTTAATCTACCTTCGAAGGCAGTAGCGGTACTGATACCTCTGCCTAAAAAGAAAAACACTTTAGAGTTAGCGTATTTCTTCGCTAATTGCTGGATTTTTTGTTCTTGAGAAGTAACTATACTGTTAACGACTTCAGGTATTTGACCAAGCTTTTCCTCTAACGTGTCCATTTCATCCTGTGAAATCTTGCCACGTTTTTTAGCCAACTTAAGTGCTAACTGAGCCAAGACAGAGAGTTGGGAAGTAAAAGTTTTAGTGGCAGCTACTCCGATTTCTGGACCTGACTGTGTGCCTATGTATACACGTGAAATTCTTGTTAGGCTTGAGCCGATTACGTTAGTTAAGCCCAAAACAGTTGCAGCTCGTTGTTGGGCACAATTAACTGCCGCTAATGTATCCGCGGTTTCGCCGGATTGGCTTACGGCAAGTATTGTGCTATCGATGTTGACGGATTTCCCGTGTTGTTCAAGAAATTCCGATGCGTAAACAGGATAAGTCGGCAAGAACGCAAGCTTTGAGAACATGTAGGATGCTGCAAGGCAAGCGTGGTAGCTTGTTCCGCATGCAACCAAAAAGACTTCATTAGCGCGATCTAGAAATGTTGTGAGTAAATCGAGATAGTGGTCTTGCATACGCAGAGTATTGCGTAGGGTTTCTGGTTGTTCGTGAATTTCTTTTATCATAAAGTGGGGATGACCCTGTTTAACTGCCATTTCAGCAGTCCACTCAATGGAGATGGGTTCTCTAGTGATTGTGCTGCCGTCGCTGATTTTCTTTATTTCATAATCCTGATTAGTTAAGATTACGAGTTCACCATTGTTAATCATAACTGCCTTATTAGTTACTTCAAGAAAAGCAGGGATATCTGAGGCGCAGAAGACGCCTTTGTGGTTAATGCCTAGAACTAGTGGGCTTTCATTTCGGGCACATATTATTTTATCTGGTTCACGTGTCGAAATTATGGCAAACGCGTAGGAACCCTCGATTCGTTTAAGACTCTGTTGTACAGCTTGCTGGATGTTCAGTTGTGGATTCTGCTTAAGCGCTTCCTCTATTAGGTGTGGCATGATTTCAGTGTCGGTTTTTGATGAAAATATGTGACCGAGGTTTTGGAGTTCTGATTTGAGATCCAAGAAATTTTCAATGATACCATTGTGTACAACAACTATTTCACCACTGCAGTCGGTGTGTGGATGACTGTTAATTTTAAGTGGGGCGCCATGTGTTGCCCACCGCGTATGTCCTATTCCTATATTACCTGGGAGATCATCAAGGTTATGGATTTTATGTACCTCATCGATTTTCCCTTGATCCTTTTTTATCGAGATTTTACCATTATTTAGGACAGCTATGCCTACTGAGTCATAGCCACGGTATTCTAACCTCTTTAACGACGAATGAATCAAAGGAGCAGCATTGCCTTCACTTAGAACACAACCAAATATTCCACACATTTTCTGCCTTAATCCTTCAGCGATTAATTGTTCCTTGACAGGCATGGAAAGGCTAATTTTTAGATATAAGGTTTGTTAATATTCCATTTTTACCTCTAAAAAAAAATTATAAACTATTTGGGATTAAGCTCCCCGTTTCTTGTTTTTCACACCTATTCAGGGTTAAAATAATTAACTATTATAAAATTTTTTATACTACCTCTCCATTTGAACCCCTGAATTGCAATGAATAAAAAAATCCTTCTCCAAGACGTCGGAAGTATTCAACAAGTAAAAGAAATAACGATGGTAACAGACGCTCGTAAACTCAAAATGATGCTTGGTGATCTCAGTTGGAAAATTCTCACGATACTTTCCAAAAAAGAAATGTATCCTCTAGAAATAGCAAAACAGCTTGGTATGCATGAACAAAAAGTATACTACCACATACGTAAACTCGCCAAAACTGGTGCCATTACTGTCACTCGTGAAGAAAATAAAAAAGGCGCTATCGCAAGATACTACAAAGCCTCTTCGTCGGCCTTTGGGATAGAGTTTTCTGGTGGATACAAGGCTGCCCAGAACATATGTATGTTAAACATAGACGAAAAAATACGTGTTTTTTTTAATGAATTTTCAAATAATGGTGTGTTTGATGGAAAAATCGTTGTCGGTAGCCCCCAAGCACATGGTCCATTTAAAACTAGCGCCCGAGACGGACACTATGCTGCACATTTAACACTGTTCCTTGGACAGTTTACCAAGATGCCGACTGAATTTGCAGTAAAACTTGATGTTGACGTCAAAGCAGAGAAGGAAGAAAAAAATAACCTCATACTTGTCGGTGGTCCCGGAACTAACCTGCTAACACAGGAAATCAACGAACATTTACCTATCAAGTTTATCATGCAGTCTTCACAACAGGGCTTTTTACTTGGAGGTCTATCATCTGAGAAGACAGGTCAAAACTATACATCTGATGTCTCAGGGTTAGTGGCCAAAATCGTTAACCCGTGGGATAGTAGCAAGCGTATCGTGGTTTTAGCGGGCAACAAGGCAGTTGGAACAAAGGCATGTGTATTAGCATTGACTAATTTCTGGAAAAAAACATTAGAGAAATACCAAAATCAAGATACTTTTGCAGTGGTTATCGTAGGGTTTGATCTGGATGGTGACGGCAAGGTCGATTCTATTGAGGTTCGTGAATAATTGTCTTCTAAGGAAATAAAAGAAACTATAGTGGCTTTTGGTCATGAAAACACGCAAGCCCTTCATCCTACAACACTTATGATTACCAAGGACAAACATCTTTCAAAGAACGGAGACTGCATCGTCGCCGTGGCTGCAGATAAAGCCGGATTAAATCTTAATAGTGAATTTATTAAATCTTTGAAAAATCCCCGTTCAAGATTGGTAGTGGAAATCCAAGCTGGTGTCTCAATAGAAAGAGTTGAAGCTTTTGGTTCAACAGAACTTCAACTAAGTCACCCTAATGATTTAGTACTCCGAAAAAGTAATTTTATTTGCAATCGGACACTTGCTATTCAAGCGGATAAAGCAGCAATTAATTTATCTAGAGAGCTAATTGCGGAACTACGAGATCCTAAACAAGTTGTAACGATAACTTTGATTATAAAAAATTAATTCTGAGTAACACGATATAGTATGTTAGAAGCAGGTAGCCATGGTAAACACTATAAGACCAGCAATCATTAAGGCTTTGTTTTCACAAAGTATTGCAAACGCAAAAAGTGCTACTAATAATAAAAACAAAAAAAGACCCGCTATTTTTAGACGGTGAAGATCATTCGTGGATTTCATCTTCATCGTCGGGTGGCTTTTTATTTTTTAAATCGCCCTTTTGTTGAAGCAGTCCAAACAAACCTGAGCTCGTTTTTAGAAGCGGAGGCAAACCCACAAGGTCAGTGGTTACGGCTATTAGCCTTACGAGCATTGCAAATGTGACTGCGAACGGTAATATAGTTTCAGGTGAGTTGCTAATACCTGTCAAGAGGAACACGTAAGCCGCTTCCTGTAATCCAAGTCCAGCAAAAGTAATGGGTACATACATGAATGCTGCTGTTAAAGGTCCCATGAACAGTAGATCCATGAAAGTAGGTTCAGTCATGCCTATTGCATAAGCCAAGACATAGAGGGATATGCCGCTGAAGATAACAGATCCAAGCACCGAGCTAACTATGGTTGCTATTGAGTTACGAAGTGCAGTTTTATCTTTGGAGAAGAGTGTACGTATGTCTTGAAGTTTTCTAATTACTCGACCTATGAGAGGTAGCTTACAAAGTTTTCCAAGAAATCCCGAAAAAAGATCTGTCCAAACAAGCACAGCAAGACCTACACCGCAGACAATAAGAATCGATATTCCTACGATTAATGCATTAGTAATTGTTGGATTCATGACATCGGTAGGTATTCGGTATATGAAATAGATCAATGCAGTTGTTGAGATTATTGCTTTAACGAAAAAGTTACCTGCGCCTACTGCCATAACGCTCATCAAACCTTTCTCTATAGGTACTCCTTTGAGTTGATTTAGTAGTATAGGTGTTGCAAAGTAACCTGTTTTCGCGGGGGTAACGTCACTTAATAGTTGACCACCAAAGTTGGCAAACATTGTTGTTTTAAACGGTGGTGCGGCGTTTGTTGCTTTAAGGGCACTATGTAACGCTAAACCGATGGCAAATGAGGATAGGATGAAGAAGACTATAGATACAGAGAGAATTGGGATATTCGTAGTAGATAGTATCTGTTGTGCCTTTGTTAAGTCAATGTTTTGGAACAGAAAATACAATAACAGAATGCTGACGGTTATTTGTACAGAAATTAGTATAGCACGTTTACGACTGGTTGGCTTGTTCATTTCTTTTTGATCCTCTTAGTCATTTTTTCTAGTAAGTCGCTTAAATCAAATTTAAGTAATAAAACTGTGAAAACAATAGTTAAGATAAGGGCGCTTGCGATTGTAACTTCAGGAGTAAACCATTCTGAGAGTATTTGACCAGTCCAGCAACCAACAAACGCACCTGCAATTGTTATGATTAGTTTTCCTGAAAAGTAAGCAATAAAAAACTTGTATGGATTATACTTCGTCAAACCAAGTGGAATAACTACAGGGTCATCGGGGATTGGTGTTGCGGCAACTCCGAATAATAACAGAAAAGCCCAGCGGTTAACCTTCTGCGCACTTGCATTGAGACGCTGTTGTTTGTTTGAACTTAACTGTTTGCTTGCATAGAAGGTAACTAGGTAATGTACACTTTTTGCTACCGACGAGGCGAATGCTATCGTGCAAGCTATAACAATTAGGGTTGGTACATCCGTTATTCCCAAGATTACAACTGCGTTAGAGGCGATAAAAATCGTCGACGGTCCAGCGAACGGGATCAATCCTAACCCAAACGTTGTAATAAAAACCGTAATCAACTCGACGGGTGTTACCATTCAAATCATCCATATACATTATGCTTGCTTAAACAGACTTAAGTTAAAAATATTTTTTCCACTTTTGTCTATCGCCAATTGTGGACCTCAATCGATGTACATACAGAAAAACACAACTTACAACTAATCCCCTTGTTAATAATTTGAAGAGCGACTTTGTGCCTAAATTAAACATTAACGTGAATACTGAAACGAATGATAAGAAAAC
>JAAZFA010000164.1 GCA_012511995.1 Thermoproteota archaeon
GCGTATGTTGTAGGTGAAAGGTAAGCTATGTAATTAAGTGGATATGGTACCAGTGTTATTGGGTAATAGACTGGTGGTAGAGTGGCAAATAGTAATGAGAGTAACCGTGAGAAGGCGTAGCTTTGTACGACGTCGTTTGAGATTGTGGAGAGCATAAAACCGATGGCTATTGAAACTGCGAAAATGAGTAGTAGGACTGCGGTCAATACTGTGATTTGTATTAGATTTGGTTGAAGGTAGATAGCTGCCAGGGTTACAAGAATTGCTATACCTGGAATTGAATAGATTATTTCTGCTAATGCCATGCCGCCCATATACATTTTAGCGCTAGTTGGTGAACTTACGACCATGTCTTGTAGTTTGAAGTCGTTTTTTAGGTGTGATAAGTCGGATTGTAGAGCTATACCGCTTGAGAAGAAAATCATGATTAAGCCTCCTTGAATAGCGGTTCCAATTAATTCGCCACTGCTAACAAAAGCTACAACGGCTAGTAATGATAATGGTGATATTACTGTGGCTATGGTTACGACAGGATAGTTTTTCATTTCATAGATGGCGTTAACAAGCACCCCTGCCAGGAGCTGGCTTAAGCGGCTACGTTTCATTGTAATCCTCCACTTTTTGACCTACAAGATGGAAGAAGATGTCATCTAGGGTGACGGGGGTTATGGCGAATTTTGCATCTTGTTCTGATAGTAATCGGGCTAGTCGAAATGCTTCTGTTTCGTTTGTCATAATTTGTGTGTATCCGCTGGTGCTTACTGTTATTTCAGCGTCTTTTACGGTTGGGACCCATGTTTTGGCCGATAGTTTGATGCTGTATTGAAATGGTAGTTTTTTTCGTAGTTCTTGAAGGGTACCGATGGAGATTAATTTGCCGTCTTTTAGGCTGCCTATGTTGTTGGCTAGTTGCTCTGCTTCTTCAAGGTAATGGGTTGTTAGGAATATGAAACGTGTTTTTCCTAGTTCATGTAGTACGTCCCAGAGTTGTCTTCTCGATATCGGGTCTAGTCCGGTTGTTGGTTCGTCGAGGAATATTATTTCTGCTTCTGAGGCGGTTACTGTGGCGATTAGTACTTTGCGTTTGGTGCCCCCGGATAGACGGGTGTTTAGGGTGTTGGCATATTTTTGTAGCCCTAGTTTGGCTAAGGCTTCGGATGCGAGTTTATTTGCTTGTTTGTATGGGAAGCCTCGCCAGAGTAGGTATGAGAATACTGTTTGTTTTGGTGTCATCCAGCGGATGGTGCGTGCTTCTTGGGGTACGATTGCGATTTTTTCACGTAGTTTGTTGGTTTGTGTTAGGATGTCGTGGTTGTTTATGGATGCTGTTCCTGAGGTTGGTTCTAGTTCTGTTGCTAGAATGCGTACTAAGGTTGTTTTTCCTGCTCCGTTTCTACCGATTAAACTAAAGATGCCTTTGGTTTCTATTGAGAAGCTAACTTTGTCTAGTGCTTTTCTTTGATCTTGATATACTTTTGTTAATTCTTTGCATTCGATTTTATTCATTTACTTTCAGAACCAGAATTTTCATGTTGCTTTTATGTTGTTGAGTACAAAATTAAAAGTTGCTGTTAACCCATAACCATATTTGAAGCAAGTATTATGTGCTTACTGTTGAGTGTGATATTGAAATTGACTGTTCACTTGTTGCCCTGGGATACTAATCGCAATTTACTTGAGGAAGCAAATAACCTGTATGATAAGGCAGGCACTTTTAGGGGTATATCAAAAGGAGATTTGGTTGCTATCAAAATTCATGTGGGAGAATTTGGTAATCCCTACTTTGTTCAACCGTTCTTTATTCACGAGATTGTACGTAGAGTTAAGGAACTTGGTGCAAAGCCTTTCTTAACGGATTCTAACACTTACTATCTTGCACAGCGTCATAATGCTTATGATCATATGCAAACTGCTTTGATGAATGGTTTTAATCTGGCGCCTTTTATCGTCGCTGATGGTCTTAAGAGTGAAAACTTTCAGATTGTAAGAACTAAGGGTATTTTTTCTGAAATTGAAGTTTCAGGAGTAATAGCTCAAGCAGATGCGATGATTGTGGTTTCACATTGTAAAGGTCATGAGATTAGTGGTTTCGGTGGTGCGATAAAGAATCTGGGTATGGGTTGTACTCCCCATGTTGGCAAGTTGCGGCAGCATCGTGTTGTTGGTTTAGAAATTGATACTTCTAAATGTAGTGGTTGTGGTAAATGCCGTGAGGTATGTGCGTTTAGTATACCTGATATAATTGAGGGTAAAGCTCATAATCGGTCTGTTGAATGTATGCGTTGTCCAGTGTGTGCAGCAAATTGTCCTTTGGAAGCTATTCGGCTTACGGATAAACAGAATATTTGTCTTGCGTTGGCATCGGCTGCGTATGGTGTGCTTTCGACTTTTGCGTCGCACGAGAAGGTTTCGTATGTGAGTTTTGCTAAAGATATTGCGGCTACCTGTGATTGCGTGCCTGCCCCAGGTGACATTGTGTTTAAGGATGTGGGTATTTTTGCTTCTGATTCAGCTGTCTCTATCGATGCTGCTTTTCTATCCTCAGTTGATTATCGAGTTTTCAACAAGTTGTATGATGTAGATTGTATGGGTCAGGTATCTGAGGCAAAGGCCCTTGGCATGAATGGCGATGTTAATCCAGAAATTGAAGTTTTAGTTTGAGCAATTGTTGGGTTTAGTTTTTTGTTCCTTCTTTCTTTTCCATATAGATAAGCTATGAAGGTTATTGCGGTGGCTGTTATGGGTGTTGCTGATTTTATGTGGCGAAATTTCTTTTAACAAGACAACGGCGAGAAGGAGACTGGCTAAGATTAGGGTAAGTAGTAGTGGAGCGATTTCTGGTATTATCAGATTAGATGTAGGGTTAGACGTATTTGTAGCTGTTGTTGGTGTGGTTGTTGGGGGTCTGGGGTTGGGGTGGGGTCGAGGTGTTTGTCTTTTTTTGGTTGGTGGGATCTGGTGTTGGTGTAGTAGTCGGGGGCGTGTTGCTTGGGCAGGGTGAGTTGGTTTGTGTGGTGTCTACGTGTATGCGCTGGGTGTAAGAAACGGCGTTTGCTGTACGTGGAGCGCTACTAATATGATTAGAATAGTTAACAAAAGATTTTTTTCCATTTTTATTCTTCACGTTTTTGTATTAATTTATGAGTTTTTTAAATGATTAAAGTAACTTGTTAGCTCTTAAGGGATACTGGAGCAGTTATGTGTGTTTCAAAGTGTTCTTAAGTAGCGGTTACTCCGTTTATAATGTGTTTGAGTAGGCTTTGTTGTATGTTGCGAAAACAAACTGTTATATTGCATGTTTACTATTGGGCAATGAATGTCCTCTAAAGGCAATGGTACCAACTCTTACAATATCAGAGAAATCAAAATTAGAGTGATTAAAGAATTCTTAGATATAGTTATACTCTGTGAACTTAAGGAAAATCTTGAGTTAACTGGATATGATTTGGTGGTTTTGCAGAAAAA
>JAAZFA010000165.1 GCA_012511995.1 Thermoproteota archaeon
AAAAAAACACTCTCAATAGCAAAAGCAGCCGAAACCGACCGATCAAACACTCATCGAACAATCATTCACCTTCAAAACAAAGGCATAATTAAAAAAATAATAGGAATCCCAGCTTACTATCAAGCACTACCTCTCCAAGAAGCTGGGGCAATACTATTAAACACCAAACAAGCCGAATACCAAAAATTCAAAGAAGCAGCTGAGAAACTTCAAAAGATACAGTTACAAACCAAGGAAAATAGGGGATTAGATGATTTAATTACAGTTGAAAAAATAACGCAAGTAAAAAGGTTGCGACATATTAAAACGAATAATAAAAAGCTTGAAAATGAATTCAAAACAATAAACGTTTCAACGAAAGTTTTGGATCTCATGCTATTTCTTAAAAACGAAAATTTAGATGCTCTCAAAAAAGGAATAAAATATCGAATAATAACTAGCGCAATAAATAAAAAAACGCTCACAAAAAAATTGAATGCTTTTATGGATGAACCGAACTTCCAACTTAAATTTATCAATCAAAACCCTCGTTTTTGGTTCTCTATTTGGGATAAAAAAATACTTCATTTTGGACGAGCTGAAGCAATTTTAAAGAAAGAGACGTGTTATTGCTCTACCGACAAAGGATTAATCGATATATTCCAAAGCCACTATGATAAAGTCTGGAATGAAGCAAAACCCCTCACAAGTGATAAAAGATAAAAATACAAAATTTCGAAAAAATGAAGTGTATTAATTTAGCCCTTGGACTAAAAAACAACACATAAAAAGTTAGAACGAAAAATCATCCAGCACGAACCATACTGGTACTTCTTCAACAATATCAGTTCACCAAACGACAACTTGAATTGATACTAAATAACCTCAAGGCAATAACATAAAACAAATCTCATAAAGCAAGCTTTCATAGAAGTGCTATGCAAAACCTTTTTGCCCAAGTTAACACTATTAAGTTTAGAGCACTGTGAAAAACACCACCTTTTTTTAAGGCTCTCTTAGATGATCTCTCGACAAACAAAATGATTTGCACTCTTTTGGCGAATAGATGTGACTAGGCCAATAAACTCGGATAGAAAAATGCTCTCTAAAAACTTAAAAGATCAAACTCCAACTCTAAAATAGAGATGAATATTTTAACCGCAAAAAATTGCGGTATAGACATACCCGAGACCATTAGTTACAACCATACTAACCGGTCAAACCTTAAGAGAAACAGACCAAGCATTGCCAAAACAACCTCGACGACATCGACAAACTAAGAGAATAGTTAAACCACAACCAACGCAGCAAAATGGTAATGGAGCCGACTAACATCTACCGAGATCCACTCTACCTATCGCTCGAAGAAGTAGCCTAACACCTTCGGGAACTACGTGAATTAACCCGTCTGAAGGTAAAATATGTTCAGAATAGAACCCAATTTAAGAATTGACTCCAAAAAGTACTCAACTGACTCAATATTAGGCGACGCTCTAAGTTAAGTGACGTCTTTGGCATGCTGGAATAGAGATATTGAATGGGTTGACGGCAAGTAGAACTATTGAGGCAATCTTGAAGCATACAAAGAATAAACAGCTAAAGAGCAAATGTGAAGAGATTTATGCTGTGGCAAAGGGCGCTTTTGAGTGAAAACGACATTTGTGTACTCAAACATTTGACAGATTCTATTGGGCATTTCAACGGTCAGATACGTGAAGTAGAAAATAGAATTGAGATACTTGCTAATCCGAGGGATGTAGAGATTGTCTCGACGATATCCGTGTGGGCGAGCGGTCTGCTACAGCTTTTTTAGTTGAGATCGGTGATGCTAAGCGGTTTAGCAATAGTAAGCAGGTTACATCCTAGAGGTGGCTTGCACTTTCTTTTCATCAGTCTACAGTTTGACTGTTTTAAAGTCAAAATTATCAAGCAGGGTTCTATGTGGCTTAGGTGGAAACTTTGTTAAGGTTGTTCATTGCGCTGTTAGAGTTAAGGGTTGCCGGTTTAAAGATTTATTTTTGCGTGTTAAGACAAAGAAGGGTAGTCAAATAGTTTATGTTGCTGTTGCTCATAAGATGTTGACGGTTGCTTAGCATTTGCTTGTAAATGACGAAGGATATATTGAGGAAGCATACTCAAAAGGTCGCTGTTAGGCTGAGAGCTGGTTATGGCGACCATGTTCCGCTGGAGATTATGGCTGAGGCTCTAAGAAACACTGGATACACAGTCGTTGCTAACGATTAGGAAAAAAGAATTTTCATAGAAAAAAAAGGGTTTTTGTTTTATGGTCGTTTTCTTGTCATTAGCGTCGCAAGTGCTACACCGACTACTATGATTGCAATAATTATAGCGATGATGCCTGGTAGCAAATAGATGTCAGCTGCTGATGTATTAGTTGCATCCGTAGGTGATGGTGTTGCTTGCTCTGATTCTATGACGAATGCTGCCTGACCCCGTGATGGGTAATAAGATTTAGAGCCTTCAAAGCTTGCGTAAACTGTGAACTCACCGGATATGTCAGGTGTCCAAGCGAAACTGTAAACGCCATCTGTGCTGGTAGTGGTCGTTCCGATGTCACGGTAGTTTCCGTTTGCGTCAATAACACTCAATACCACAGACACACCTGTTGCGTTGCTAGGTCGTGGGAACTGCTGGTAGACATATGTCATCCATTCACCCATGCTTTCATCAGAAACCGCTG
>JAAZFA010000166.1 GCA_012511995.1 Thermoproteota archaeon
ACCTAAACATTCTAGAAAAGGTTTTCCCAAAGACAACAAACATACTCCAACTCACCATACCAAAGATTGCAGTCGTCGATTCAACACCGCTAGTTAACCTCTACGATATGGAAACAGCATGGGATCATACAAGCAAAGAAAAAATCAAAGGCTTTAAACTGCACGCCACAGTTAACCAGAGCTTGAGTTGCCACTGCAAACACTGGTTACGTCGGGCAATAGCTTTGATGGGTCGTTCTTCTAAAACTAGAGGCTGATTGTGTGTTGGTTGATGCCGCTTACCGTCCAGAGGCAAACTTAACGAGGAGGCGTCGATAGTTTTGGTTGAGCTCATCTGTTTGGTTGCTGATGCTGTTGATGTGTTGGTTGAAGGGGAAGCAAATCTGTGTATAGTGGGTAAGATTGGGATTAATGCAAGAGTTGAATGGTTAAATTAAACAGTTGGAAATCCTGGCGATTCCATGATTAACCCCAACACCCGCTCACTAATTTGTTTAGCGGACAAACTATAAAAAACAAATTGTGCACACCCCTAGTTTATTTAATAAAAAAACTAAGTAGGGCATAACTCTTTTTGCAGACTATCAAAACTCTGCTGAACACGCAAAAGTAACCCTTTGTCTTTTTGAACATCCAACCCCGAATAGGTTGCTGAGTTGTATTCACCATTATAAGTTAAGACATCAACAACTGAGCAATTCTTTTCATACAGTTTTTTAATCTTTAAACAATCCGCGTCATTTTCATTGATAGGTAATAATGCATACATAATTGCGCAGGCAACGCCATACTCTAAGCCTTTAGCGCTTAAACCATGTTTTTGCGCTAGCTGAATAGCACCTATTATGCGCTCGCCAGATTGAAGCTTCCTAAGTGGATCCCGACCCACTCGAATACATTCATCCTTAAAGGAAGCACGGCAACGTTTTAGAAAAGTTGAAGCAGTGGAATCAATATAGCGTTTTGAATTAGGGTTTTCAATCAATAACGTAGGAATAATTTCATTTTTAATGATATTTTTAGCGAGTCTGGACACAAGTTGGTCGCCCATGCCTTGACCAATAGTTTTGTAGCCAAGCAACGCCGAGTACCAGGCTATTATTGCATGTGGACCATTTGACAGTTTATTCTTTATTTCCTGCATAGTGTCTATGTTGTCTACAGTAATAACCTGCCTCAAACGCTCAAGTGTAGGGCTACCTTTGAGGGCGTAAAGGGGCATATCAGGTTCGCTATTAAATAAAGTAACATTTACTTTTGAGAGTGCACCAACAAATTTTGTAACCGAGGAAATGTTTGTGGCAAGGTTTACTATTTGATTAATTGCTTGGTTGTGAGATTGGGGGTTTTTTGAAGAAAAAGCCTGAGAATAGTCCATTATCTTTTTTACTGTTTCGGAATGTTCAAAGATGATTTGATTCATTTTTTCCATTTCAGTATGGAGACTTGAAACAACTATTTCTTTAGAGTTCGATGAAACCATCCGATTAACCACTGTGTCAGAAAAAAATGTGTTTTCAATGACCTGTTTTGTTTTTTCTTTATCCACCAACGTTTTAAGGGCAACCTCAATATTGCACTTTACAAACTGAGCTGCATCTATTTTATTCATTACGATAAGCAATGTTAGGCTTTCACCGGTGCTTTCATATCGTTCTAGCAATCCTTTCGCTATTATCTTAGCCTGAGAAGCAATAGCCTGTTCTGGAAGAGCTAACCCAATAATATGCGCCTTCTTATACATCCCAATCATTTTCAATTCGTCATTCATGTCGATGAGTGTGATGTTTTTGATTGTTTGAAAATATGCTATACTCTCATACTTTACGCTATATTTACCTAAAGCATTAACAAGTTGGCGTTTGAGGTCGTCAGTTGTAGCTCCAATTATCTTTTGAGGCTTAGTATAACCATCCCAATGTGAAAAAACCTGAGCTAAGTAACCGCCACCGATTGCACCAAACCCATGTATTCCTGCTACATGGTAACCGATACTTTGAGGAAAATGTTCGTTAAGCTTAGGGACGCTTGTTTGGGGCATTTGCTGAATTAATTCGTCTAAAAAATCTGTCAATTTTTTGTAAGATTTAAAGGCAAGAGCCTTAATTTCTGGGTCAGGATCTTTTATGTCTTTTATGTAAACCGTGAGACCGCCTGAAGCGCTAGCAGCTAAGAGACCATTTTGTGAGTCTTCAAATATCAAGCAATTAGATGGTTCGCAGTTGAGTTCGTTTGCTGCTTTAAGAAATATCTCAGGATCTGGTTTCCCATTCTCAACTTCTTCACCACACACTGTTACATCAAAAAATCGCAATACTTTTGCACTAAGAAGATATTCCTCAGCTATTTCTCTTCTTGATGAAGTAGCTAAAGCAATGAGTACACCGCTCTTTTTGAGGCGTTCAAGTAAATTGTATAGACCGTTCTTTACTGGGACCCCATGTTCACGTATATATTGCCGTTCTAGTTGGTCGGCAAGCTCTCTTATTTCCTTGTATGGGTATTTCTCTCCGTACACTTTTTTTGCAAACTGTTCAGCAGTATCGGCACTCACACCTAACGAGTTGTAGAGAATATTATCTGAAATTTCTTGACCGAAGAGTTCTTTAGATGCACGTTTTAACATTTTAAACCTTAGACGTTCAGTATCGAACATGGTTCCATCCATGTCAAAAATAGCGCCTTCAAATGTTTTATTCTGAAAAATCATTCCTTGTTTCCTCTGCTATTTTTTCACTATAGTTTGCAGTATTTTATTTAAGAGTTTTGTTTTTATATAATATATTTTTCAATAATTTTCAGAATAAACTGAATAATTAATCAGAGTATAATTAATTTAATGTATAATTGACAAATGCCACCAAATTTGATTGTAACAAAGCTTTTGTTCTCAAACGTATAATCATTAGCCCATGAAAGTCTTGGTAGAGAAGAGATTCCTTGATAGGAAAAAGACAGCCACCGTACTAACCC
This sequence comes from Thermoproteota archaeon, assembly GCA_012511995.1. Classification (GTDB taxonomy): domain Archaea; phylum Thermoproteota; class Bathyarchaeia; order Bathyarchaeales; family Bathycorpusculaceae; genus Bathycorpusculum. Next base: position 2,974 of record JAAZFA010000166.1, read on the forward strand.
TTATCCTTTCAGGTATAATTCTAACAGCACTCACTATAACAATCACCTTCAACCCAAGCATAACCGAAGCGGAAAACGATTTCTACTTAGGCATAGAAGTAGCATACGGAGATATTGACGACCTAAAAGCCATAGTGTCTGAAGTAAAACAATATACCAATGTCTTGGTTTTAGGGTTACCAGAGTTTTCCATTAATAGAACTCTACTTGATGAGAGTTGTAACTTCATTTACGATTCAAACCTAAGTTTCATAGTGCTTTTTACGAATTTATCCCAGTATTCAGACTGGCAAAATTATACTCCAGCTCAATGGGTTCAAGACGCAAAAGAAAAGTATGGTGACAAATTCTTAGCTGTCTATAGATGGGATGAACCAGGAGGCGACCAGTTAGATAAAAGTAAATATCAACCGGTTAAAGCCGCAGATAACCATGCAGAAGCCACAAAGCGATATATTGACGTATTAAGACCCGAAATTCAATACTATCAAAAAGCAGGACAACAGGTATTAACAGCTGATTATGGGCTCTACTGGTTCGATTACATGGCAGGTTACGATACGGTTTTAGCCGAGTTCGGATGGAATAACAGCAGAGCACAACAAATTGCACTCGCCCGAGGTGCTGCCCAAGCGTTCGATAAAGATTGGGGCGTCATGATAACTTGGACTTACAGCAACTATAGCTCATCACCATACATCGAGTCGCCAGCAGAACTATTCAACGACCTATTACTTGCCTATGACAACGGTGCAAAATACGCCATTGTATTCAATTATCCAGAGATAGACAACGCCAAATATGGGATTTTAACTCAGGAGCATTTGAATACACTTGAACAGTTCTGGAAATACAGTTTAACCCATGAACGA
>JAAZFA010000167.1 GCA_012511995.1 Thermoproteota archaeon
ATATCCCCTACCGATACCACTCGGGGGGGTTTCTCATGTATCATCATTTTTTTAAGTGTAGTCATAGTCTCTTGAGGTGAACCCTTGATTAGGGTTCCAAATGGTTCCTTTAGACGAATTCGTAATTTTGGTGTTAAAGCATATTCTATTTTCATTGGTTATGCCTTAAATTATAAGTATGGTGGTAGATTAAGAAGCTACCGAGAAAATGCTGTAAACCTATCGTACTTTGAGTGCGTATTTACCTTTTTCTTTAATATTCATGGATTTAGCTATAGCGGAGGTTTCTGGGTCAAACATAACAACTAGACCGCTGAAGTCCTCACTAAAACTTGTGGACTTGCATTTTGGACAAACATTTTCTTTTGTAATAAAGTGGCAATTGCTACATGATTTTTCGCTCATACTTGATAAGTCTCCTTATGCTTCTTTTGTAGACGCTTCAGGCTTATTTTCAACTTTCTTAGCCTGATCTTCCTTTAACCAGTCAAGTTTACCCAGAAATGGCTGTCTTGCGGTTACTCCTATTTTGCCTGAACTGCCCGCTCTACCCATCGAAACGGCTGTGATGCGCACACGGACTTGATCGCTTGACGACAATTTGCGTTTTGATTCCTTGCCTAACAGGACACCCTGTTTTTCGTCGTAGGAAATGTAGTCGTCCATTAATTGTGATACGTGTAGTAATGCGTCTACTGGACCAATGCGTACGAATGCACCAAAATCCGCGATTTCTACTATGTCACCTTCAACGACTTCTTGTATGATTGGGTAAAAGGTTAATAGTGAAAAATTTACTTTATGGTAAGTTGCCCCATCACCTGGAATGATTTTCCCTATTGGGTTAACTTTAATTCCTGTAACTGCAATGACGTAACCTAGTTCTTCATCCACAACGCCCTCATATTTATGTTTCACCTGATCACGACCCACTTTTTCAAGAGGATTACCGAATGTTTCGGGCGGGATGCGAATAGTATCCTGAAGAGTAATTAGTTTGAACATCTACGATATCAACCCGTCAATGTATAGACGCGATTTTTGTCTCAGATAAATCACTGGCACACTTATATCTCTTAGCCTTCTTTTTAACTCTCTATCATTCGTAAAAACAGGTGTATTCCATTTTTTTGCTACTCTTACAATAATGTCATCAGTATTTTCTTTGTGACCTTCAACGATCACGACTTTACATTTTTCAGCAAGTTTTAATGCAAAATGAGCTTGCTTATGTTCCTTTACATTTGCCAAGATTTCTAATTCTTGTTTAATTGGTGACAGTAGGATGAATTCTACATTACATTGAAGAAGTTGTTTTATTCCTTGGAAGATATCTAATTTAAACTTTAGGGGTACGAAAAACGCATTAGAATCTAGAATAATCTTACATGGTTTTTTAATTGATGATGCCACGTGAATGATGTTCCTAACTTGTTAACAATTCTTAATACCGGATATATCTCTTACCATTCGTTGGTTGTAGTATTACTTTAAATATTTTGAATTGATGAATTGGTGCACAATCAGGTGAAAGATGAGTGCTTCACGAAAAGTCCTGTGGCGCAGTCGTTTATATTAACAGTCAAGAGAATACTACATATTTACTTTTAAATTATGCAGCTGGTCATTGGGATTTTGTGAAAGGTAACGTTGAGTATGGAGAGACGGAGAAGCAAACAGTAACCCGAGAACTTCAAGAGGAAACCATGATTACTCAAGCAAAGTTTATTGATAATTTCAGAGAATCTATACATTATTTCTATCGTCGCCAGGGTTTGACAATCAACAAGGAAGTGGTTTTTTTTATAATAGAATCTGGTACTGATAAAGTTGAAGTATCCTTTGAACACACAGGCTACGTCTGGCTAGATTATCCACAAGCTATGGACCGTTTGTCTTTTAAAAATAGTAGAGACGTGCTACAGAAAGCACATGAGTACCTACATAAGAAAGGCTTAGTTAAGAAATGAGTTTCTTATTTTACTATACCATAACCGATGAGTCTCCACCTTGCTGTAATTTTTCTACTGATGGCAACTCTGGCATCTGGCATTGCGGAAATTGGTCTTGTTAGCTTTACTTTAACATTGTTTTGTTTGATATTAACCACTTTACCAACGTTAACTGCCGCACCGATATGGAGAAGCAAAGTTTCATCCGGATTGATTTTTTCCACCTTGAGCAGATCTTTAGTCCCGACTACATGTTCCAAAACATGTGTTTGCATGGTGATTTCTGTTACGGTGGGCGGAAGTTGACCAGTTTTTCCAACGATGCTTCCTGTTAAGCCATCTGCTTTAGAGTAGGATGGATCGAGGAGAGTACCCATACCAATTAGTCCCCCACAGGTTGCTTCTTTGACTTCCTGGTCGCCAGAATGTAGACTAATTATTTGGGTGATAAGTGGGTCATAGACTGTTTTTCCCTCACGTTCAACCATTATTCCTGGTCGGATTTCAATTTCTTCTCCAACCACGAATTTACCTTGTGCAATAGTCCCACCTATAATGCCTCCTTCTATAGCATCGATGGTTGTACCTGGTTTGTTAATATCAAAAGAGCGGATGATATACATGAGTGGCGCTAAGTTAGGGTCACGGTATGGTGTAGGTATGATGGTTTGAATGGCATCTAGAAGAACATCGACGTTAATCATTCGTTGGGCTGAAATTGGGATGATGGGTGCATTTTCAGCTACAGTTCCTTTTACAAAGGCTTTGATTTCTTTGTAGTTTTCTATTGCACGGTTCTGGTCAACTATGTCAATTTTATTCTGCACAATTATTATGTTCTTAATACCCGATACTTCAGCTGCTGCAAGGTGCTCCCGTGTTTGGGGTTGTGGGCAAGGTTCATCGGCTGCGATAACTAAAATTGCGCCGTCCATAATTGCTGCGCCTGAAAGCATGGTTGCCATCAGGGCTTCATGCCCTGGGGCATCAACAAAACTAATGGACCGGACAAATTCTGCTTCACTACTACATTTGTCACAGACTGGTTTTATGGTATAGTTTTTTTGTTCAGGGCATTTGGGGCATTTGTAAATAGGCATGTCTGCATAACCTAATTTGATGGTGATTCCTCTTTTGAGTTCTTCACTGTGGCGTGAGGCCCATCTGCCGGTTAATGCTTGAACGAGGGTAGTTTTTCCATGATCAACATGCCCTATAGTACCGATGTTGACCTCTGGCTGTTTAGGTAAAGCCTTAGTAGTGTCACTCATAATGTTCTTCTTCTTTTTCAATAAATGTTAGGATAGATAAAAGAAGTTAATTGATGAAGTTTATAAGTTTTAAGCATGTATATATCCGAAAAAATTAAGTTTGTGCCACATCTTCCTCTGTTTTGGCAGCTACTGGTTTAGCTAAGGGGGTTGCCCCTGCGGGTCTATCGACAATTTTTATGTTGAGTTGAACGATTTCATCTGTTATGATGTCTCCACGAACAACCTTACGTTTGCGTTGACCTTTCTTAGTAGGTTTGAAGCCTGCTCCTCCACTGAGAATAATTGCACGGCGAATACCACCGTGAACGTTTGGTCTCATTGGAACACCATCTTTGTCGGATCCACCCATTACTTGCACTTTGTGTGCTGGTAGGTTGACTACTGCGCCGTCAATTGTTTCACCTATTTTTTTCCCAATAAAGGGGCTTGCGCGTGTTTCTTCTAGCTCTAATACTTTTGACGCTCCTGAAAGTGGATCGGAAATTATGACTTTGAACTTTGCCATTGAACTATTTCTCCAGCGCATATGAATTTGAAAATCTCTCTATTAAGGATTTAGCCCAAAAATGACTTTATGTCATTTTCAGCTGTTTTAGAATCGCTTATCATAAAATGGAATACTGACGAGCCAGTTAATGTTGTTTGGACGTATGTGACTGTCGAAGCAGGTCTTTTTAGTGAGTAACCCCATGGTAGAGGGGGTTATGCTGTTTTGGTTTATATGACCGGTGATAGTGCTACTGTTATTAAGATGACTTTAGCTTTTCCGGTTTTGAAAAAGACCTGTTGATAACCTCGTTAGCGACAGTTAGTATAAGGTGTTCTTTCATTAGTTGTGCTGTTAATTATTAATCTGAGAAAACGAAGAACATTTTGAGCACTTTTCTCTTAATAACTACGTGAAAAACAAAACAAAATAGTAATGTAAACTTAAGTGGGAAATAAGAAAAAATGTTGGCGAGCGTAAGCCCGCAGTTTTGGTTTATTCTGTGTGAACTCTGTATAGGTCGATGTCTTCACGCATTGCAGGTGTCAATTCGAGGAAGTCTCGGACTGCACGTTCAACATCGCGTGACTGTGTGACGTATCTGCCGACGATGAGTATATCTGCGCCTTTATCGAGTGCTTCTTTTGCTGTTTCTGGAACGATGCCGCCTGCGACTGCAATTAGGAATTTCTTGTTGGGGAATGCTTCGCGAATCATTTTTATACGTTCAAGCCCGCTACTTCTGCCTGTTTCTTGGTCAATACCTCTGTGTAGGATCACTATGTCTGGGAAATCTTTAATTGACTTCAACTTGGCAAGAACATCTTCAACGTTTAACATGTCAATGACTGCATAGACACCCAAGCGTTTGGCTTCCTGTACAGTTGCATCAAGGGTTTCTGCAGGTGCTAAACCTGCTGCGACAACTGCATCTGCGGTGTCCTCGTAAGCAATGTCTACTTCAACTTTACCAACATCAAGGGTCTTTAGGTCTGCTATAATGAATTTATCTTTAGCCATTTGGCGTAGTTCATTAATGCCCTTTGTGCCATAGCGTTTGATGAATGGTGTGCCGACTTCGAGGATGATTCTGTCACTTCCCGGTAATGCTTCAATGACTTTCTTTGCACCTTCAATTGATGGTGCATCGAGTGCGATTTGAAGGTAGGGTGGTCTCCATAGACGCGGAACTTTGAAACCCATAATCGGATGTTTTGCTCGATCTTTTTCATAGTTGACTTTATCTATTGTTGGATACTTCTTGAGTGCCCGTTGAAGTGCCATTTTTGTTGCACCGTAATTGTACTGGTATATCTTACGGTAATCTGTTGCTTGTGGATGGATAAATACGCTAGCGATGATGACCCACTCATCTAGTTTAACGGTTGGAATGATCCCTTCTTCAGATGAGTCAGCTATGGCTTTGGCGACCGCTGCTTGCGCTGGACCAAAAATTTTACCTGTATCTTCCATGTTTTTAACAGTAACTTTTGGTACGATAAGCGTATGCGGTTTGGGTGGAAGGTTAGGTCGAACGACGGCTAGGAGGGGGGTATGTCCCGCAGATAGGGTTGTTATGCCATTGGCAAACGCTTGGCCAACTGGTCCGTTTTTATCGCCTATCAGAAGATC
>JAAZFA010000168.1 GCA_012511995.1 Thermoproteota archaeon
CAAAGATTTCTTTAATAATCATTATTCCCCTCCGTCACCAGTCATGCGGTCTTTCAAGAACCTTGCTATTGCCAAGAATCCCAAGAATCCAAAAATGTCGTAGACTAATGCAACATCGAGATAGATGGATCTGCCTTGGCTAACACCTCGAAGGACCAAAAGAGCCAGCACCACACCGGCAAGGACGTTAAGGGCAACCAAGCGGTCGGATGCGGTCTTTGCTGTTATCAGACGAATTGAACAGACAACAGCGCAAAATAATTGAAACCATTGCATCCATTGCAGAAGCATTGCACTCATAATAACACCCTTTGGAGCATTCGTTCGAAAGTGCCTTTGATGGTTTCACCAGCGGCTTTACCATGTTTTGTTGTGCATAACAACCAATGCACAGTCAAATGATCATCATTTACATCGAGTGTTATTGTTCCCGGTGTTAAGGTGATTGAGTTTGCCAAAACCATTCGAGCAAGATCTGAACGTAATCTGGTTTTAAAATGGACGATACTTGGGGATATCTTTCCTGTAATAACAGCAAACAACACTCGTATGCTAGATATGTAAAGTGAGATTATTACAAATCCCAAATAGAGTAATAAAAAGAAAGGGCGTGGTAAGAAGAATCTGAGATTAGCTTGATGGCGGGCAATGAATACATCATAACTTAATGCAGCGATAACAACCGACCCGAAAAATCCGGTGATGAGTGAAAATGGTTCAAGACTTGCGGTAAAAACCAACCAAATAAGATAGAGCGTTATCGCAGTTATGATAAACCGTATTAAATTCCACTTTTTATCATTGTTCATCATCTTTGTCCCCTTCGCAGAGTAGTGAGTAGAAACTTTCTTGGTCGGGAACTTGGAATAACTGTTCTCTGAAGGTTTGATCATGAAGTAAGCGGGCTAATTTTGAAAGTAGTCGTAAATGGAGAGATGCGCTTTTTTTTGGCCCAGCCATGAGAAATACCAACGAAATTGGCAGATTATCAAAAGTGGCTGAAGGTATCGGTGGAATAATGCGCGCTACCGCTAATACGGTATGATTCAGCGCATCCGTACTGCGTGTGGAATAGCACATCCGCAACCTACGCAGGTCGACCCCATTTGTTCCTGCTTCATAATCTCTTCATACAATAAATTGGTATCTTTAATATCTTCGTGTTCAGATAATATCATTACCAATTGATGCAACAACTGATCCATAGTTTTAACCGGGGGATCGAGAAGGATACATTCTTTCTTCAATCTATTACATAATCCGTCCATGTATCTACACCTCTTCTTCGGGAACCAAACCCGCAGCCCAATCTACTGGCAACGTGAACATGATGCCAGTTCCTGGATTATTGATTCCACCAACCTTCTTGTCCAATAGTTTCTTAAGTCTTTCTAACGTCTCTTCACTGCGAATGACCGATATGATGGTTTTGTTGTAAGGTTTATTACCTTTCATGAAATCTTTGAAACCGGCGAAAAGGGGTATTTCGTAGGTAAGAAATCTACCCATGCCTTCCGAATCAAATATTGTTGCACCAGGAACACCAGCCTCAATATAGATCTCCAGTACTTCTTCAAGGAACTCTTCATTATTCAAAATCAATACAAACAACTTCATGCTTTCATTTTCCTTATTTCGTACTCTTATCGAGATTTCCTCATATTATTACATGGTTTTAACCAATAGGGTCAACAAAAGATTCGATCAATATCCCAAGACGAATTACCCCTAGACACAAGATTGATTTTATCGTATGGTATTTTTCGCTAAGGGATCGTAACTCAGCGGGAGAGTGCTACCTTGACATGGGAGAAGGCGTTGGTTCAAACCCAATCGATCCCAGAGGGCAACTGATTTTTACAAAACGAATTGGTTGCCCTTTTTATTACAGATCCGAAGAATTTCTAGAGATTACTAAAATCCTTAAGCGTTGAATTGCTTAGAAGGAAATTTGGAATAAATTCGAGAACACCATTAAACAGA
>JAAZFA010000169.1 GCA_012511995.1 Thermoproteota archaeon
CTCATTTTTCTATGAAGTATTTTTAAGCACCATATCACTTTAGCAATAGGGGTGAATCATTTGGAACGCAAAGATTTTAACCGCGCCGATGTCGTAAAAGAGGAAATTCAACAGCAGGATCACCGTTTTCTTGCAGTTTATGTAGAAGCTAAGAACAGCATTATAATTATGCTCAGCGAAAAAGAGGATAAACTTGGTACTATGGCACTTGCCGTTCCAAAACCCCACGATATGTTTGGTCAAGTTACCTCTCAAGTACTAATTGGTGATAAACATATTATATCTGCTCGTATGTTCGCTGAATATGTAGCAGCAAAAAAGGATAAAATAACTATGGTCTCAGTCTATCTAGAGCGAGTCAGCGAAATTCACGCCCAAGAATTTTTCATGCACTTAATCGATAAAGTCCTTAAGACAGAGAGTAAAAAAGAAAGTACCTCGGCATAGTGGCTGTACCGTTGATGATTTGTCAATTATCTGTCGCCGACTTTCAATCAATCCATACAGTCATTAATGATGCTGCAGTTGCTTACAAATCCAAAATCCCTCTGGATTGCTATAACGAACCTTACATGTCTCAGAATAAACTTAGAAATGAAATATTTTTAGGGATACAATTCTATGGAATTATCCAAGATGGACTGCTATTGGCTGTTATGGGTATTCAACCAATTGATGACGTTACTCTAATTCGTCATGCATACACATTAACATGTTACCAACGGCAAGGCCTTGGCGGCCAACTGCTTAATTACTTGATAGGATTAGTAAAAACAAAGCGCGTTCTAGTGGGTACATGGGAAACAGCAACTTGGGCAATTCGATTTTACCAAAAACATGCTTTTGAGCTACTCACCAGAGAAGAAACAAATAAGCTTCTCAAAAAATATTGGAATATCACACGCGAACAGTTTGAAAACTCTGTTGTGCTAGAACAGTGGCGTAGATAATGAAAACTTTAGTGCTTAATGTAGATCCGCACAAACCAAGTGTTGCAGAAATTCAAATAGCAGCCAAAATTATCCAACATGGTGGTTTGGTAGCTTTTCCAACGGAAACAGTTTATGGATTAGGCGCAGACGCGTTAAACGATGATGCGGTTATAAGATTGTTTAAGGCAAAAAAACGACCACTTGATAATCCACCGATTGTGCATATAGCCAACGCCTCTGACGTTTATTCTCTTGTAACTGAAGTTTCATCTATGGCAGAATTGTTGATGACGACGTTTTGGCCTGGACCGCTTACCCTTGTTTTTAGACGTTCAGCAAATCTGCCTAAGGAAACAACTGCAGGTCTAGATACATTAGCACTGAGAATGCCAAATCATCCAATAGCCCTATCTTTAATCAGTCAAACTCATCGACCTATCGCAGCACCTAGCGCAAATCTCTCTGGTAGACCCAGTCCAACAACCGCACAACATGTTTATGAAGATTTAAACGGCCGCATAGATGCAATCATAGATGGTGGCGCAACCAAAATCGGTGTTGAATCAACTGTGGTAGATTTAAGTTGTGACCCTCCAATGCTTTTACGTCCAGGTGGCATATCTTTTGGAGCTCTAAAAAAAGTCATAGGCAATCTACGATTGCATCCTTTTGTACAATCCGAAGTAGAATTAACGTTGGAAAAAACCAGTTCACCCGGCATGAAGCATAAGCACTATGCACCAAAAACCCCTATTATTATAATTGAAGGAAATGTTGAAGCAATCATCCTCAAAATTAACCAATTAATTAAAATTTACAAACTTAAAGGTGTGAAAGTTGGTGTGTTAGCTACCGACGAAACGCAAGCAGCTTACCATACTGACGTCGTAGTGTCGTTGGGTAGTCGCTTCAACATTAATACAGTTGCCTCAAACTTGTTCAGGCTGTTACGTAAGGTTGATTCAGAGGGTGTGGATGTTATATTAGCTGAAGCTGTACCGTTGGAAGGTTTGGGTTTAGCAGTGATGAATCGCTTGCGTAAAGCTTCAGGTTACAATATAATCAAGGTTTGATTACCTATCTAGTAACCATTGAAAGAAGTTCATCGAATTGTATTGAAGCAACACAGAGCACGCTATCGGCGCCTCCATAGTACAGAAACATCTTATCTTTAATTACCACATTTCCACAACTAAAAACGACGTTGGGTACTTTTCCAAAGCGTTCATAATCTTTTTTAGGTGTCAAAATTGGTGTTTTACTACGATACAACACTTTCTCTGGGTGTTCCAGATCCAATAGTGCTAACCCCAATGAGTACAACTTCTCTACTCTCACGCCATGGTAGATGACTAACCAGCCTTCACTGGTTTTTATCGGGGTGCCTGCGACACCGATTTTCCAGTTATCCCACCCCTCTGTTCTAGGTTTCATAATTGCTTTAATATCACACCATCGGACAAGATCATCGGAGTAGGCGATACATAAATCAGGGTCAATACGGTGGAGCATTACATAGCGGCCGTTGATTCTTTCGGGGAAAACTACTGCATTCTTGTTGCGTATACCTGAAAATGGTAGCTGTCGATTTTCCCAATTCCATTTTCTTTGAAGAAAATCATCCAACCCTATTGTTGTTAGGGCAACTTGGTAGGATTGCAAGTGGTTATATTCACATAACGCCGTATACGTCATAACTAACTTTTTTTCAACAATAGATATTCTGGCGTCTTCACAACCATCTTTCTCACTTTCAAACTTGGGTTTAAAAATGGGATATGGTAATCGTTCTTCTATGGTGTAACCATCTTTGGACGTGGCATAGCCTATTCTAGAAATGCTATCCTCACCCAGCGCTCGGTAGAGCAAATGGACTTTATCATTAAGATAAACGGCTGCTGCATTGAAGACCTCTCTTGATTCCCAAGGATGTGTCGCAACTGCCTTGAGAATTGGGTTACCTGAAAAGCGTTCCATAGTGCAGGTCTTCCTATCTATAAAGCACTAGGCACTGGAGTTTTTAATCCTAAAATTTCGTCAAAGAATGCACGTATTGAAAATAAGCCAACAAGTTTACCGGTTTGGTCTGTAACAGGTAGATGTCTGATGCTGTGGCTTAGCATAAGACGTTTAGCTTGGTCAAAAGATGATTCGAAGGAAATGGTTACGACATGTCGGCTCATGATCTTGCTTAGTGGTTCATCGGATGAATACTTTGCGGCTACTATCCGTATTGCATCTCTTTCAGTGAAAATTCCCTTTATATGTTCTTCTTCGTCGATAACTATAATGGAGCCAACATGTCTGTCCTGTAGAAGTTCAATTGCACTTTGTATAGAAATGTCTTCTTTACACGTAACTACTTTTTTACACATAACATCCTTGATTTTAAGCATGGGTTCACACATAGAGATTCACCAAAAAACGTTATACTCTCTGATATACTGGAGAAATTTCTAATTCATTTCTCTTCTGGTACTTTAACACCTGTCGATTTTCCTCTA
>JAAZFA010000170.1 GCA_012511995.1 Thermoproteota archaeon
GGTTTTCTTATGATATGCTGGCATTGGCGGTGCCTCCTAGTATGGATTTGGTTTCCCAAACCTATTATCCCATAACAGGGTAGGGAACCGCCACTTCAATTTCCACGGCTATTGGGACATCCTCTCTGCAGCTCTGCCTTTTATTTTCAGATGATTGCCGAGGTAAATAACAGCAACGAACAGTAATACAGCCAGCATCTCTATAAATGACTTATGAGCACCAATCCACATGAACTCTCCAAGTATCAAAGAGGCTATTAGCAGTACCCCCCCCCCCACTTCATTTTGGGCGTTATTGTTTTTGCCTCATAATACAGAAATGCAAGGAATAATCCGATAAAGCATTTATTCAAATATTCAAACAGAGCAAATGAAACAAGCCCTGGAACCGGGTGTATAAATCGATTCATCAAACCGAGTCCCACGAAGGCCACAGTATACAGAGCATACAGTATCGTCCTCTTCTGAGATGATTTCAAAATCAACGCAACAGTAATGAATGCTGTAAAAACAAGAACGATAAGCATATACCAATAAACGCCATCTACAAACGGCACATTTAAGAATCGATTAATCAAGAAAGCGTTTAGCACGAATTGCTTCGCCGAGACCCGACTTGTTCCTGATATGATCAACACCAAAGATGTAATTATCAAACACAGCCAAAATGTAGGCAAAAGTCTTATTAGGCGACTCTTCAAGTAACTTGTAGCCGATTGTCCTTTCTTGATGGTTTTATATGAAAAGAATCCAACCATAAGCAAGAATAGTGCAACGGCGAAAGAGGAATAATCAGATGAAAAGAAAACCCAAAAAGAAGTCTGCTGAACTGTATTGGAAAACTGTGTAGTGTAATGAAAAAGCATCACTAACAACATTGCCAATATGCGTAGTAAATCAAAATGTATTTGACGTTTAGAATCTCTTTTCATCTATTCATCCCTCTTTAAACGATATCTTGCATACTACTACCTACACATCGGGCTGGTTATACTCAACTCTTTGTTCAGCAATCGCAACCACAAAAGCAATAACACCCCAAAAAACGAGCCTGCGCATAGCAAATCCAGCCAGACCATATGCATACATGGAAACCGCTATAATGAACAGCTTCCAGTCGGCAACTATTGTTTTCTTGAATATCCGTATGCTGAAAACGAGAAAGACAATGCCTCCAAACAAACCAGTTGCCGCAAGTACCTCAAGATAAGTGTTATGGAATTCGATTAATCCATTTCTCCCATGAACTCCAGGTCCAAGGCCAACTATTGGACTTTTAATGAATGTACTGGGGAAAGACGCAAATATTCCAAGTCTTCCTAACCCGTTAGTATCTTTTTCTACCCATCTGATGAACAAATCCAAGAAAGTGCTGAAACCAATAACTGCCACCAGCAATAATATCAATGTCATGATCCTATTTAGCCCCCTAATAGGTTTGGAGAAAATCCTTTCATCTGCTATCATTTAAATCGGGGGGAAGTTTCGTGACAAGAAAGGATTACACTCAAGAATTCAAAGAACAGATATTACGGGAATGCCA
>JAAZFA010000171.1 GCA_012511995.1 Thermoproteota archaeon
ACCCATATTGTAGTAAATGGTGAAGAAGACTTACTCACATTAATAGCAGTGTTATATGCTCCTCAAAACAGTTTTATCATTTATGGACAGCCGGACATAGGTATTGTAGTTGTTAAAGCAACAGAAATGAAGAAAGCTGAAGTAAAACAGTTTCTAAATGAGATGAAGCTTTCGAAAAGCTAAATAAGAAGAATACTGTATGAACTTACGCCTTAAGTGAACATTAATGCAAGTCAAAATTGAATCAACCAAGGAGAATCCTCTTCTGAAACGAACAGAAGTAGGTTTCACTATAGTTCAAGGACCAAAAGAGAAAACTCCTCAGAGGTTGGAAGTCAAGAAAGCCGTTGCCGTAGAGATGAAGACAGGTGACGATGCCGTTTACATTAAACACATGCGCACCAAAACTGGAACCAACATAACTCATGGAGTTGCTAACGTTTATAACTCTGTAGCGCAGGCTAAACTTGTTGAACCTGAATATATCCAGAAGCGTAACAACCCACAGAAATCTAATAAAGAGGCACCCGCATAATGGCACCAAAAAAAGATGGCGCGGCAACAGGAAAAACAGAAACAACAGGCGCATCAGCGAAGAAAGCAGAAAAAGGCATTAAAGCAATGTATAAAATTGAAGGAGACAAAGTCTCAAGGGCACGCCCAACTTGCGAGCGGTGTGGTCCCGGATACTTTATGGCAGACCACCATAGCAGGTATACTTGTGGTCACTGCGGCTTCACTCGATATAAGCAAAAATAAACAGTTTTAAATTTACCAATCACAATATTCTTTTTTGACCTATAATGCTTAGAGTAAACGTTGTTATATCTAGTATCTCTGCAGATCGTTTCTGGGACATCCGTAAACCAGTTCCGCCTATCCAAATAAGTACAAACATTAATGTAGTAGGTATGGAAAAAAAACAAGATGGATCCTTAGAGGTACCATATGTGCTCTCTATTGTTTATAATCCATCTATTGCACAAATGAGCCTTAAAGGCAATGCCTTTGTCTTGGGTGAAAGAGAAGAAATTGATAAAATTCTCAAGGACTATGAGCAAAAAAAACCACCAGTACAAATAATTATCCAATCAATTTCCAATGTTGTGTTTATAGAATCTGTACTTATATCACGAAGCCTAAATATTCCACCACCAATTCCACTTCCACAAATTCCAGAAACAGGCGCAAAACTGCCAACATCAAAACTAGAAGGCAGAGATTACAGTCGCTAAAATCATTATTATACTTCTGATTTCCAAACTGACTTGCAATAATTTGCATCTATTTTATCAGTTAAAAAAATTTTATCTGACTTTATAGTTGCTAAAAAATCTTTTAATATATTTAGCCACTCTATCAATCAGTTTTAACTCAATTGGAAAACTAAAATTTCTATGTCTCCAACGATATCGAGCTGTCTTATTCATTGTTTTGTATAATAATCTAAAAAATAAATCGCATTGATTTATTTTTGCTGCTAGAAAGAAAGCTATACGGGTAACTGTTGAAATAGTGTGTAATTTTGTTGTTTGCGTTTTAGTATGTTATGGAGGGTTAAAATGGAAAACATGAAGCTTACTCCATTCTACCAGACTCTGGGGCATAATAAATTCTTCTGGTAAGTAACCATCACTAAACTAGGAAAAAGGAGTATAGACAAAGATTCCACAGTGTTGCGTTTTAGCGCTTACTTCAACCATTTTATCCATTAGATCAAAAGTCATTCTAAAATCATCGTCAGTTTCGCCGGTTAATCCGCTCATCCATGAAACATAAGGTTCAATCGATGGGGCATATCGCCTCAAGTTACCTAGACCGACGGAATCATCTCTTCTGCATTAACATCTTTCCAGATGAGTTGTTGAATACGTTCAGAACCTGATTCCCCCGCCAAAATCTAACTCAACGCAACCGGATTGTGCCAACAATTCAAGAAAGGACTGATCATAGTGAGTCAAGTAATCGAAACGGCAATTAGCACACCATTGAATATCAAATTTTCTATCTATAAGATCTTTACATATTTTTTCTATACGATACTCGTCAACAAACAGGTTGTCGTCTTAGAGTCGATAATTTGAATATGGGAATAATTGGTTGATGTGTTGGATTTCATCAAGGACTCTTTTTGCACTCTTACCCCGCCATCGGTTCTTGTTGAAGGTTGAATTATAACAGAAGCCACATTTATGTGGGCAGCCTCGACTATTTTGAATATGGAAACTTCCAGACTTAAAAGAGGGATACTTATCAATTTCAGCAGAGGGTAGGGTAAATATGGGTATCTCGTCAAGAACTATCTTTCTACCGCCAGGATTGCTTTTAACGATGTCATTCACTTTGTAGGTAATGCCAAAAACCATTTTTTAACGATCGGTTTTCTAACAATACATTCGCCAAATCCTTGATAATTAATTCGGTTTCATCACGAACAACTATGTCAACAAAATCGTTGTATTCCGTTTGTTCTGGCAGTAATGTAGGATGTATGCCACCCCAAACTATTGGAATTGAAGTTTTTCTGTCTTACATATCGTGCAAAATCAAGGGCATACATTATTTGTCGCCCACTCATGCAGCTAATTCCGACAAAAACAGGTTCATTTACTCTGTAGTATCTGTAATCAGTAAGGCGCATATCTAAGATACGCACACTAAATCCTTCTTGTTGCAACGATTATGATAAATATAATAATGTAAGCGGTATCTGTGGGTTTGAAGCATTGTATTTTCCAGGGTAAACCAGCAACGCATCCCGGTCTCTGGAGTTTAATTGATTACAAACCGAGGGGCATGACTGGGGAATTATCAAAATTAGATAGTCTCACATGTAAATAAGTTGAAAATCACTATTAACCATTACTGAAAAACGCAAAGTTAACTATTTAGTATTAATCCAAGGGCTCATTTTTGCTTAGAATGATTGATCTTTACATAATCAAAAATAAGTATGTGCTATTATGTAAAAAATTAGAGACTTAAAGGTCCGTTGGAGAATATTATACTAAATATGCGCTTAGCCGTTTATCGTCGAAAGCAAGCCATCTTATAACGCTTATTTAAAGTATAGAAGTGTGCATAATTAATTTTTTATTAGGTTGACCTGCTAACTTACCCCCCCAGGCAAGTCAGGATAGGGGTACCCGTAAACACCATTAATTTAGCACCTTCAAGGACACCATACCTTTGTTAATGAATCAAACCCAGAACTTGCCTATACCCCTTTAGACTTTCATCACCAACAACAAACAATCATATAACCACAACATCAACACAAACCAAGCCACCCACAACCACCACGCCTTCTAAAACAAACCCCTTGACCAAAACCAGCATCCACCCAAAACATTACCCTTGACATACCCACTAAACTGCCCAACCACATAACACTTAACCCCCAAAAACACATTTAAAACAAACTTACAAACCACCCCCCCTTACAAAGATTACCAACGATAACTCACACAACACCCCTATCTCTTATAGCCTGCAAATTTCACTCTAAACAACAAACCCCATCAGCTAAAACATAATCTGCTTCTAGACCATCGATAAACAGAGATAGAAAACTAATACACACAAAATATTTAATTCTTAAAAAAAAAGAAAAAATGTTTACTTTAGCGGCACATACATTGAAGACCGCGAAGCGCCAATCCCTGGTGTACCATGTCTAACTGGCTTGTTAGTGATGGCAAATTCGCCAAGATAATGACCAATCATCTCAGGACGAATTTCCATTGTTACGAAATCTTTGCCATTATGCACACTAATTTTTGCACCCACCATCTCTGGGAGGATAATTAAATCGCGCACATGGGTCTTGATACCGACTTCTTTACCAGTATTTTTAGATTCTTTGACTTTGCGAAACTTTTCGAGCAGTATGCGTTGTTCAGTTGTAAGTCCACGTTGCAGGCTTCTACGTTGACGCGATGGAAGCAAGTTAATGAATTCATCCATAGACATAGCTGAGAGACTTTCAAGGCTGTGTCCACGATAGCTAAATTCTTTGGGCATATACACTATTCTCCTATTAATTTAACCTCTGATTACACGTTTCTTTTTCTGTCCTGGACCACGAGCTGCAATGAGACCAACTTTCTGGCCTGGAGGTGCACCATGGCTAGTCGTTGTAGTCCTACGTGCACTACGTTTGCTACTACCGTAGGGGTGGACAGCTGCAACCATTTTACGACCACTTGTTCTTGGATATTTGTGACCTTTGGCTTTCATGAGGTGATATTTCTCACCAGCTTTAAGGAATGGTTTTTCAATACGCCCCGAGGCAGCGATAACACCTACTGTTGCTAAGCAATAATCATTAACGTAGCGAGTTCTACCAGAAGGCAATCGAATTATAGTACCCTGAGGTGTGTGACCAACTACAGTTGCATATGCACCTGAGCTACGAGCCATCTTACCTCCGTCACCAGGACGAAGTTCAAGGTCACATACTAAAGTTCCTTCAGGCATCTTTCCAAGCGGTAATATATTACCTATATCAGCAGGAGCTTTACCGCCATAAACAATTTCTTGCCCAGTATAGACCCCTTCAGGTGTTATACTGTACATAACTGTGCCATCTTCAAATTCAATCAGTGAAAGTGGTGAACCACGACCCGGGTCATGAAGCAAATCAATGATTACACCAACAAGTTCTGCTTCAAATGATTCTTTTGGTGCTATAGCTGGGTATTTAGCTGGCGCCACACGTTTGTGAGTTGAGGCACGGAAGTTCTGACCACCACGACCTCTTCTTTGTACACGAATACGTTTTCCCATAAGTCAAACCATCTTTATGTTAAAGGATACCTAGTTTAATTGCTACATCAGAAGCACGATATTCTGGTTTTAGCTTCACGAATGCTTTCTTTAACCCTTGTGGAGTGATTAGTAAGTTTATTGTGTCAACTTTAACCTCATACATAGTTTCAACTGCACGTTTAATATTTGCTTTGTTAGCGCTCATATTGACCGCAAAGATTAATTTGTTGTCTTTTTCAACCATAACACTGGCAGATTCTGTCATCAAGGGATAAGAAATAATTTCATCTGGTTTCATGCTTTACTTCCTCCGTAAAGGGTAGACAGTTGCTCAATCGCACCGTTAGTCCAAACTGTTAGCCTACCAGGGTGCGTACCAGGTGCAAGCATCTCTGTATTCAAATTTGCCACGGCAGTAACTTCAACACCTGGAATGTTACTAGCCGCGATTATAAGGTTTTTACCGTCAGCGACTACGACTAGTGGACCTACGGCTTGCTTCATTTTTCTGCCTCGACGCTTACCCTTTCCTGCACGGATATTACGGCTCTCGCGGACACGAACAAGTTCGGTATCGAAACCCAACTTAGAAAAAGCGTCTGCTACATCTTTAGCTTTTGTTAAGCCTTCGAGTGCGTTGTCAACAACTAAGGGTAAACCTGCAACTTCGTCAATTCTATGTCCACGACCGGAGACATACTCTCTTTTTGCAGTTGCTGCAATAGCTGAAGTTAATGCTAGTTTTGCTTCTTTTTTTGGAATTTCTTTAATGATAATTTTTTCGGCACGTGGAGGGTGTGTTTGGCGTCCTTTAACAGTAAATGGAGCCAATGCTGCTCGTCCAGCACCTTTTATACGTGGAACTCTTGAGATTCCACTACCAGTTCCACGGGATTCTGCCGTAGTTTTTTTGCCAGCCATTGGATCTCTGCCTTGCGGCTGGAGTCTATTAGATTGTATTGCTAAGACTGCACGTTTAATTACGTCTGGTCTTATAGGTGTTTGGAAGACAGCAGGAAGCTCAATTTTTCCAGTTGCTTTACCTTGTAAGTCAAAGATTTCTGCAGTTTTCTGTGTCATATGCTATTCAACCTATTTTCCTTGAGAACTCTCCAGTGAGATATATGTTATTTGAGGAGGATTTTCTGGAACTTCTGTTGGTGGTCGGGCAGGAACTCTAAGCCTAATTTGCCGTTTTTCTGTACCAGGTATACTTCCTGAAATGAGGATGTACGGACCATTCACTTCACCATATCGGACAAAACCACCTTTGACAGTGACTTCTTTACCGTTTTTACCAATTTTAAGGATACGTTTGTTAAATTCAATTCTTTGATGATAACCAGTTTGACCTGCACGTGCAACACTGTACCTGACATGACGTGGACTCCATGGACCGAGAGTAGCGATACCCCGTTTGGTCTTGCGACCTTTATGTTGCAATTTAGTTACATGCCAGCGTTTAACTGGACCCTGGAAGCCTTTGCCGACTGTTACACCAGCGACGTCGATGTATTGTCCTTCTTTGAAAACTTCCTCAGGGGTAACTGTTTTTCCGAGGAGTTGCTTGGCATAGTCGAATTGTTGCTGGATAGTTCCGCCGCCAATTTGAATTTCACATGTTTCAGGTTTCTTCTTTGAGAGACTAGTTTGTGTAGGTTGTGTGGCTGTGATTACTCTGATAACGTCTGTTGTTTCGATAGATTGCTGTATTTTTTCCAGCATCTCTTCTGTATTAAAGTTATCAGGCAACACAAGTAAGCGGTCAAGACTCGCTGGCGGTTCTTTCATCCAAGCTTCTGTGACGTTCTTAAGCCCATATGGCGTTTTTTGGTATGTTTTTATGCCACACACTAGGATTGGTGGCGTTTCTATGATTGTTGCTGCTTGCATGACTTCTTTACCAAAGTTTGGTGAACGTTTTCGGTCTTCAATAGTGAAGATGTATGTCATACCTGCTTTATAGGATGTAAATCCCAAAAGCCTAGGTGAATCTGACTCTACCTGTGGCCAGTATCTGATACGTGCAGTAGGTTTTTTAGCACGTTGCCTAGGTAAATAAGCTAATGAACCATGTCTTGGAGCATGATGTTTTCGATGTCCCATAGTACTTCCGCTTCGCGCCTTTAGCAAATATATTCTGTAGTTATAAACATTACCGTCTAAAACGCAAAAGGGCGCTGATGCTTGGTAGAAAACAAACAGACATATTTTCGACCGATCATAGGCAGGTTAAACGCATATAGGGGTTAATAGCGCTTGCAATGCTACAGTGCTATAGGAGTTTACGTTTATTATAATCAAATAATTACACACCACAAACAGCTTTTTCCATATTAGCAGAAAACAGAAACCTCTTTCTCGAGCACATGGAAAGTGTATTTTTGTGATTTGAAA
>JAAZFA010000172.1 GCA_012511995.1 Thermoproteota archaeon
AACCTCTTTTTTAGTGCTATCAATTTCGTATATGGCGCGGTAGTCACCTATTCTTATCTTCCAAAAATCAGAAGGATCGAGTGGGGTGCAAAAGCACATTATATAGCGAGTTAGACTTCCTCTATGGGGACACGCTCTTCAGGGTGCTCTTTTGCTTTTTGCTGCGTTTATGGAGTCTTCTTAAGTCAGGTAAAATTTGCTGAAGCGAATGTACCCTCCATATTATGGCTTAGTATTGCATTAGGTAGCGATTACCGCTGTTTACATAAACAAAAAAACATAAGAAAATAAAAAGCGGGCTTTTCCCGTGATGCTTAATAAGTTACTACGCCGATTTTAGTAGCAATATATTCGTAGCCAGCACCCTTGAATGCAGAGACAACTTTTCCCTGCAAGTCTTTGCCTGGAGTTAACGCGACCATGCAACCGCCGCCTCCGCCGCCAGTCAACTTTGCACCGAAGGCACTCTGTTTACGAGCTATATCAACTAGTAAGTCGAGTTCTTTGCTTGAGACACCGATTTCCTGCAAGATACGATGGTTTTCGTTCATAAGGTCACCGACTTTCTTTAGGTCGCCTGCTTCCAGTGCTTTATGCCCTGCAACCGCGAGAGACTCGGCTTGTTTAAAAAGCGGGTTATACTTGGCTGGGCTAGCTTTTTTGCGTTCTGCAACACCCTCCACCATTGCTTTGGTGTTGGCAACTTTACCAGTACTGCCGATAACGATTTCAACAGGTTTCTTAAGTTTAATACGTTCAACTAGATCTTGACCGCCTGCAGGGTTCTTTTTAAACCACATGACGCCGCCATATGTTGCTGCGGTATTGTCGATGCCGCTTGGGTTGCCTGCGTAGGCTTTTTCACCCTCGTATGCAACAGAGTTGATTTTTTCGTTTGAGAGGTTGAGACCAAGTTCCTCAGAGATTGCTCTGGCTATAGCAACGCTTGAAGCTGCAGATGCACCTAGTCCACTAAAACCAGGGAGTGTACCGCCGATCCAGATATCAAAGGGTAGCCGGGGGTCAAGATCCATTGCTTTTAGCATCCGTTCGATAGATTCAATTTGCTGGAGCCGTTTTTCTTCACTGTAGCCCTTAGCGGTTTTACGTTCATCTTTAACGTTTTGTCCTTTTACAGCTTTAGTTACTATGGCATCTGTGGAGGAGTCTATTGCGGATACGATGCCTGGTATGCCGTGTACGACGAAGTGTTCGCCAAATAAGATGACTTTTCCATAACCTGAACCTTTACCCATTAGTAGTTTCACCTTGAAGGGTAGCTATGGGGTGCTTTAAAATAAAAAGGTATGTTCACATTTGAACCATAATACAGATCTAGGAAATCTATTATGAGCTTTGGTTTATTGATTAAAAACCTCAGTCAACAGGATAATCATCACTTAAGGTGCAAAACAACCAAATATAAAAAATCGTTTCATATTCTAATGAAACAAGGGTAGCTAAAACGCTGAACAGTAAACTATAAACGGATATGTTTATATTGAAATCTACAGTTTTAGTGACTACTCGAATCAAGGAAATGTAGAATATGACAACCCACAGCAGCCTATACAAAAGAAAGCTTTCAGGCGGCAAAAAACGAGCATATCGCACCAAGAAAAAGTATGAAACAGGCGGATACCCAGCAGAAACAGTCCTTGGCCAACCTAAACGTAAGGTATCCAGAACCTTGGGCGGAAACATCAAAATCAAGGTTTTAACAGACAAGTTTGCATCGGTAACTGACCCAAAAACTAACACAACAGAAAAAACAGAAATAGTGCGTGTCGTCCGCAATGGAGCAAACGTTGACTATAACAGGCGAGGCGTCATTACAAAAGGTGCCGAAATAGAAACATCAATGGGTTTAGCAAAAGTTACAAGTCGTCCAGGTAACGACGGCATAATCAGCGCCGTACTTATTGGCAAAGAAAAAGCCTAACTTTCTTTTCCTAGTTTCCAACAAGGTCTAAAAAAATAACTGCCCGTTTAGCGTTTACCTTGTGCGGGTAGCTGTTGGCTTTTTATTTTCACGATTTGTTTTGCAAGCTTTTCAATAACAATTTCTTTAGGCTCATTCTTCTCAACCACAAGCATACCCGTCTTTGCCCAGTGCATCTTAGGGAAATGAGCATCAAGATTGACTTCATTCTCTAAACCAAGCTTGTCAGCTGCCGCCTTAATTTCTAAAATTTTAGGAGCGACTACTGCTTGATTCTTAGGTACACGTCGACCTTCCTTACGGCTCTTATTTACATCGAAGTATATGGGCCAAATTATGGCTTTATCATCAAGTTTTCGCATACTTTCTCCACCTATTTTTGTGCATAGTAAACGACTAGCTTGTTTGTAACTTCGTCTACACGTACAAAGCCGAACCTTTCAAACTGTATAATATCATCAGGCTTTAACTTTTTGCAGGCAGACTCAGCGAAGCCCTCAACAATTGTGGCATCTTGTTGAACTACTTGAGTGACATATTCTGCACCTTTAGGTATCCACTGGATTAGTTGTGCCTTGATTTTTCGTACAGCCTCATAAGATTCACTCGTGTAAATCGCCTCCACATTACTTTCAGATACTGAAGTTATTTGTATGTTGAAAAGCTCAATTAAACGCAAGATTTGCCCTTGCTCCATAGCTTTAGCGTCTTCTTGACTAACCCAAAGGCTCACCACAGACTCAGTACCTTCTGGTTTCACGGTATATTCGCGGAAACCACGTTCGGGATGCTCAGGATGCATAGGTAACTTTGGCTGGAAAATCTGGGGCACTCCAGATACTTTTAACTCGATCGGTTGTGACACGAAAAAATAGCGGTTACTTGAGGCATCAAGAATTTTTCGGTTGTGCGAATAAAGGTTCTCCCAGCTTAGGGTGACGTCGTTTGGTTTTATGCCAACTTCAATTATCATCTTCTTGATAGCCTGAGGAGTGATACCGCGTTTTTTCAACGCAGCGAAAGTACCTAAACGCGGGTCATCGAAATCAGCATAATTCCCGTCTTGAATTCCAGCAACAATCTTAGATTTGCTCAAAGCGGCACCAGTGATTTTTAACCGTCCATAATGAATTGCTTCAGGGTATTCCCAACCAAGATGAGTATACATGTATTTTTGACGAACCATGTTAGTATAGTGCTCTTTACCACGTATGATATGGGTTATACCCATAAAATGGTCATCAATACCAGCTGCAAGGTTATAGAGCGGCCACAGGAAATACTTACTGCCAACCCGTGGATGGGGATACTTATTAGTGTCGATAATTCGTAGTGCCGGCCAGTCCCGAATTGCAGGATTAGGATGATCTAACTC
>JAAZFA010000173.1 GCA_012511995.1 Thermoproteota archaeon
CAACTCGGGTTTAGCCAATTTACAAATTTTTACTTTGGCCAACGCAGAGTTCCATGCACTTACATTGATCAGCAAGATTTTGTTTACGGTACTGAACCCAAAGTTATTCAAGCGTTACAACTGATCGACTCAAAAAAGCCTCGTTTAATCGGTGTAATCAACCATTCGGGCACCTCATTAATCGGTGATGATTTAAACAGGTTTATCCAAACATCACAAATCAGAACAAAAACGGTAACTATCGACAGTTCAGGGTTTACAGGAACATACGCCTATGGTTTTCAGAATGCTGTCGTAAAAATATTAGAAAAAATTTCAAATAAAAATACCGAAAAGATCCCAAAAAGCGTTAACATAATTGGCTTTTCAATTTTTCACTATAACTGGGGAAGCGACATTGCGGAACTCAAACGGATGCTTAACCTTCTTGGCGTTAAAGTGGTCTCAGTTATTTGTTCCGGCGAGTCTATTTTCAATCTTGAAAAAGCAAGTCAGGCCGAACTTAACCTTTTAGTCTACGAAGAATACGGCGATAAAATAGTTGCTTTTATGGAAAAAGAATACGGTATACCCGTTGTAGGTTTAGCCATAAAAACGCCGTATGGTTTTACTGCCTCAGAAACCTGGTTTAATTCGGTTGCAGAGTTTTTCAAGACTACAAATAGCCCCATAAAAAAGGAGTCTAGTCGTGCAAGAGCCAAATGTTATCCTGCACTTTTAAGGGCATCATCCCTGAGTAATGACCTGTGTGGTCTCCCATTTGGTATTTTTGGCGATTCTTCACAGGTAGTTGCTATGTCTCAATTTTTATATGAATACTTGGGCATGTATCCTGTGGTGATTGGACTCAAAGAGGTCGGTGCCGCAAGCTATGAATCTCTGAAGTCATATTTGACGGTTAACTCTTTGGATACACCGGTTTTATTTAATCCTGACCAATATGAACTGCTTAATTACCTAAACCGAACTAAGCCTGCTCTAATTTTAGGCAGCAGCGTTGAAAGAAAAATTTCTATGTTAATGGACCTGCATGTTGAGTTTATCCCATTTTCTTTTCCATATTATGAAAAATACATGTTAACAAATCGTCCCCTAATAGGCTTTAATGGAGTTTTGACAATAATAGAAGATATACTCAATACTCTAACAACCTTAAAACTGAATAACCCGCAAAGCGGACAGGATAAAAAGGAGAAAATAGCTTGAAAGATGCAATAATTAATGTTGAAGGATTAAGTCACAGTTATGGAAAAACAGTTGCCGTGGATAATATCTATTTTCATGTTGAGGAAGGCCAGATTTTTTCATTTCTAGGTCCAAATGGTGCAGGAAAAACAACTACAATAAATCTGCTAATTACACTTTTACGTATACAAAAGGGTCAAATAACAATCTCAGGCGTGAATGTAGCTAAAAATCCAGATGCTGTCCGAAGAAATATTGGGGTGGTTTTTCAGGATCATCGTCTTGACAGGGACCTTACAATTTGGGAAACCCTAGAATTTCATGGGAAAATCCATTCGCTACCAAAAGAAACTAGGCGGCAAAGGATAACTGAACTCCTGAACATAGTTGAACTTGGTGATAAACGAAACGCGTTTATCAAAAATTTGAGTGGTGGTATGAAACGCTCCGTTGAAATCGCAAGAGGGCTGTTAGTTCATCCTAAAGTTCTATTCCTTGATGAACCAACCATAGGGTTAGATACTAAAGCTCGACAAAGAATTTGGCATTATATTAAACAAATAAACCGTGAAGAAAATGTGACGGTTTTTCTTACAACACATTACATGGACGAGGCCGACCAATATAGCCATGAAATCTGTATAATTGATAAAGGAAAAATAATGGCTAATGGCTCTTCGTCAAGCCTAAAAAATGCAATCGGAAAAGATATTTATCACATAAAAACAACTGATGACCTGAAAGCTTCCCAGATACTTGCGAATCTGCCAGAAATATCTCATGTTGAAAAAAACTCTAATGGTTTACTTCTTTACCTAAAAAATAATGAATTATCCGCTTCCAAACTCGTTAAATCTCTTACGATTCACCAGATCAAACTTGGCAATTTAAATCTTCTAAAGCCAACATTAGACGATGTATTTATCTATTATACAGGCAGAAAAATCGATTCAACGGTTGATGCATAATGCCACTTGGTTTTACTGCAATTTATTGGCGAGATATGATAAAATTCGCGCGATCTAAAGCGATGATTTTCTTGTCTTTACTTCAACCTGTATTATGGTTGGTATTTTATGGGATTTCTATGTCAAACAATACTGGATTATTTTTCGCTGGAACCTCCGTTGCTCCTCCGGACGCTATAACTGTGAGTTATATGACCTTCATTACCTCTGGTGTTATCGGAATGACTATTCTGTTTACTTGTCTTTACTCTGGGCAAAACCTTCAATTCGATAAACAATATGGTCTTATGAAGACAATAGTGGTTTCTCCGATGCCACGTTCACAAATACTGATTGGAACAACACTTAGTGGTATAACAAAATGTTTGATTCAAACGACAATAATAACTCTATTCGGTTACATTCTTGGTGCCCAGTTATTTGCTGGATTTTTACTCTCAAACATCATAACTTCGGCAATTGGCTTGATACTATTTTCAATCCTGTTTTCAGCTGGTTTAATGTTTCTTTCCAACATGATTGGTTTAAAAGTAAACAACCATGATGTGAGCCAGGCGATAATGGCTTTGCTTACTCTTCCGTTGTTTTTTGCAAGTAATGCCCTATACCCCGCTGAAACTTTGCCATTTACTATGAAGTTGTTATGCTACGTTAACCCCTTAGCATACTTTATTGACAGCGTAAGGTATTTTACTATAGGGCCAAACTTCTATGCGTTCGGTTTTAATTACCAAATAGGGCTTGAAGGTCTCCTGTCTTCATTTATAGCGCTTGGCATATTTGCCCTTGTTATGTTTGTCCTTGCCATCTTTGTGATAAAAAACATTAGAGATTTCTAACATCTTTTCCATAAGTCCATAAGTAACATACAAATCGTGACTTGTGGCTTTTTGTGTTGATTGGGGTATTTTTTCATCAATTAATTTTGGTCTGTCTTGTTTTTTCAAACAGGCAAAAACAAACCAAAAGGGTGTATGCTGATTATGGATTTATGGTTTTTTTAACACTTATTGATGTAGAACTGAGATTTTTATTTCACTTATTTCAGGGTTCTGTCGGAGACGATCAACAAATTTTCTAATTAATAGTGCCTCTCCTTTTAAGATTATGACTTCTAAGCAGAAGCCGTGGTGAATATGAGCATGCAGAAACGTTGAGACTAGTCCGTTATAGATGTGTTGTGTTTCTAGGAGTCTTCTTCTATCGGCGTTTTCTTTGTAGATGAGTGTTATGGTTGCTACTGCTTCTCCTTCTACGTTTTCGATTTTTAGGTCTTCAGTAAGATATAGCCTTAAAGCTTGGCGTACGACTTCTGAGCGGCTTACGAACCCTTTTTCTTTCATGTTTTGATCCATTTGTTTAACGAGGGTTTCTGGAATGGACAGGCTTATGATTGTCATACTTAATCTTCGATAAATAATGGCAGTATGATTAATAACTTTTATTAAAAAACATGTTTAATTAAAGTATTTTTATTAATTTTTTAATAATGCTTAATAACTCCGAATAAGTAACACCAAGATATGAATAATAAACAGAAACTTCTCCTCGTCACCGTTACCATAATCGCCATCATAGCAATAGCCATCAGCACAGTCACCTTAACAGTAAACAACCCCTCAACAACAAAACTAAACATCGTTGCAACATTCTACCCCATAACATACCTAACCCAAGAAATCGGCGGTGACCAAATCAACATAACTCAACTAGTACCTGCAAACACCGACGTCCATAGTTGGGAACCATCCGCCTCACACATCATAGCTGCCGAAAACGCAGACATAATAATCTACAACGGCGCTGGCTTAGATAGTTGGGTACAACACGATATACTGCCAACATTATCTTCTAAAAACCGAACAATTGTTGATTCTTCAGCTGGTTTAGAACTTTTAGCAAAACAAGAAAAAACCCCTGAACCTAAAGCAGGACAAGAGGAGAAGCATGTGCCCGGAGAATATGACCCACATATTTGGGTAAGTCCCTACATGGCAAAACAACAAGCCCAAAACATCTACAAAGTATTAATACAAACAGATCCAGAACATGAAAGCTACTATACCCAGCGGTGGAGCAACCTAGAAGCTAAGCTTGACCAACTCGAAGACGATTACTTAAATACTTTAGGAAACACAACAAAGAATACTATTTTTGTTTCTCACGAAGCCTTTGGATATATAGCTTCAAGATACGGCTTTGAACAGCATGGCGTAATCGGGTTGTCCGCAGATGAACAACCCAGTGCAGCTACACTAGCAAATTTAGTGGCTACCATGGTAGCGTATGAAACCTACACCGTTTATGTTGACCCAATATACTCAAACAAATACGCTCAAACTATACAAACTGAAGTACAAACCCAAACAGGAAAACCCGTGACCATATTAGAATTGTATTTAATTCTAGGCCCAACCGATAACATGGATCTCTTAGAGCAGATGCAAATCAACTTAACAAACTTAAAGATTGGTTTAGAGCCAACCATGACCAACACTAAGTAAAATAAATGTAACCTGTAACTTGGTAGAGCGGAAACTTATGCCTCAAAAGACCCCTATTCTGGAAGTTAAAGGTTTAGACGTTAACCGAGGAAGCGAAAAAGTAATCGAAAAAGCCAACTTTTCAATAAACTTAGGCGATTATGTTGGTATAGTTGGTCCTAACGGTGGAGGAAAAACTACTCTACTAGGTGCCATCCTTAATTTTTTACCAATAAGTAATGGTTCAATACGTTTATTCGGTGAAGACGTTGGCAAATTTTCTTCCTGGAGCAGAATTGCATACATCTCTCAGCAAGCCACGAATTTCGAGAGTCAATTTCCCTTAACTGTCCGAGAACTTGTTTCTTTGGGCTGTATAAGAAAGAACAACATCGGTAGAAGACTCAACCACGAGGATTGG
>JAAZFA010000174.1 GCA_012511995.1 Thermoproteota archaeon
TCACCGCTAATTCTGGTACCCTTAGAACTCGGCAAAGAAACCATACGTGCGCCCTATAGCATTGGTTTACCGCCTGTTGAAGATGAAGTTGTCCTCAACCCTGCACTTATAGCTAAATTAAAGAATGATTATGGAATCGATTTACCACCATTACCTGAGGAGTGGGAAGAAACAAATCTTGCCGACTACTACTCAAAAGTAGAGCAAACTGTCCACGAGATGGGTTGGAAGATTGAATCTACAACCGAACTTGGTTTATTCTCTTTCCAAAAGCTAGTTATCTATAAAGATCTTGAAACTAATGCTGCATTGGTAACACAACATCCCATTATCCGCGCAATAGCAGGAATTAAAGGCGACAATCTTATACTAAGTGGTCTTCCAGATGAAAAAGACGTTGATAAAATCGAGATACCTGCCAAAACTTACCAAGTCCTCGATGCAGATAGCAGCCAACGGGTAAGTATCGGATACGCACTCCGTGGTCAAAGCTTCATCATGAAGGGCCCTCCAGGAACAGGTAAGAGCCAAACTATAGCTAATATGATCGCGGAATGCGTCGCTAACGGCAAATCCGTGTTATTCGTAAGCGATAAAATGGCCGCGTTAGAGGTTGTGTACAAGCGGCTAAGTGCAGTAGGTTTAGCGCATTTCTGTTTGGAAATGCACAGCAGTAAAGCCAACAAACAACAAGTTGTCGCTGAACTCAAACGCAGTTTAGATGAAAATTTAGTGCCACGAAAACTACCTTCCTCACATGAATTTGACCGCTTAACCGAATACCGAGACGCTTTAAACAGTTATGTAACAGCTTTGCACGATAAGCGCCCCTATATGCAAAGGAGTGTATACGAAGTTCTCAGCATCATCTCAAGTTTGGAACGGGTGCCCTTCGTACCAGTTGGTTTGTCTGGATTAGGAACACTTACGCCCCAAAAAATGAGGGAACTAGAAGATCTAGTTTCCCAACTTAGTAAAGTCTGGCAAGTAGTTGAAGAACCCGATTTCCCATGGCGGGGGTACCGTGCAGATAAGTACAACTTGGAAATCCGTAGTGAACTTTTAACTACACTTGAATCTATAAACGAAACCCTGTGCAATTTAGAAAATGAAACAGAGGATTACTCTGCTGAACTTGGCGTTTTTCCACCAGAAGATTTCACCCGAATCCAATGGATGATTGATATTAGCAATTTACTGCTAGAGAGTCCTAAGCCTGAGCAGTGCTGGCTGACCAACCAAGAACTTGACAAACTTCTCACAGAGGCCAAGGAGTATCTAGAAACTAGCCTCTGGATAAAAGTTACTCGGTCAAGCCTCCTTGAGCGCTACAACCTATCTATTTTCGATTTAGTTTTGTCTCGTTCACAAGAGCTTCAACAGGCAATATCAACTTTAAGTAAAATTTCTTCAATACCTAATCTTATAGACAGCGATTTTCTTTCCAAACGTGAAAAACTCCTTTTTTACATTAAAAATACTCAGTTAATCATAAAGAAATGGCAGGAAACCTCCAATTCACTTATGCCTATGCTGGGATTAGATAACGTAGACTTATCTATCACCCAACTCAAGCAGCTCTCGCGTATGGCGTTACTATGCTTTGCCGAGGATAAGCCTGAACCTCAATGGTTTGACGCCAACTATCTCAAGCAAGTGCAAGAAACTATTAGCAAAGCAAGGCAGATCTATCAAGAACATAGTCTGCTTAAGAGCCGTCTAGACGGAATCTACAGTGACGATTTCTACAAGCTCGATCTTGACACTCTAATCGCCAATTATAGCGGTCCATATCAAAGCAGTATGAAATTGTTCAATAGTGACTATCGCAACGATCAGAAGCGCATCGCCAAAACTTCTAACGATGGCAGAGTACCAAAAGAAGTACTGCAAGACCTCATCGATGCACGCAAGGTCAACAAGTTAACCAAAAAAATACAAGATTCAGCACAAACGGTTCAAGCATTACTTGGTCACTACTACCACAAGAGCCGAACAAACTTTAATGGTGCAGAAAAAGCAGCTGTGTTGGCAGAAGAAATCCGCAAACTATCTTGGGCAAACAATATACCCGAACCACTGTTAAAACTACTGACAACTTCTGCTAATCCATCTCCAATGATTAAAAATCTAGGTGAAGAACTTCGTGATAGTATTGAGAAATGGGAGCATCAAGTCAAAGAAATAGAGCTAATGCTACCACAGAATATGCCTAAATCTGAAAAGCCTTTCATGGATACCTCTTTGCCGCTTCTTAGTGAATGGGTAGATGAGACCGAACGTTTACTTGTACCTCTCTGTGACATGACAAAAGAAACTTTAACAGCAACTAAAGTTGAACCTACAAACTATAAACAACTCATCGAAGACCTCAATAACGCCGAAAAAATTCGTAAAATAGAAGCAAGAATAATTGGCGAAAAAGTTCAATTAACAGAAAAATTTGGCACTCGTTTCCAAGACCTCCAAACAGACTGGCAAGACATCGTCTTTATGTTGGAGTGGGTGAAGAAGGTACAGCTCTTCTTCGGTGATATACCCGTGCCGGAAGCCTACGCTGAAATAGCTACAAAAGGATCAACCGCAGTACCCTTAATATTTGACTTGATTGCTAAGCGTGATGCTTCACTTAAAGTTCTTGCAGATTTCGGCAAGCGCTTTGAGACTGAAATGTATTACCAGAAACAGAAGCTTGTAGACTGCGAAATAAAAATCATCGAAGAACGAATTCAGGCATTAAGAGACCGAGTTGACGATTTACAAGTTTGGATTGATTACAAAGATACAAAGAACCGCTTTGCATTACGTGGCTTAGATCCATTTTTTGGCTATCTCGTCGAGCAAAAAATTCCTGCGGCTGACCTAGTGCCTGTATTCCGTAAGAGTGTCTACCAGGAATGGATAAATAACCTCTACGACGAAGACCAAAAACTCGGAAGATTTAGGCGCGAAAACCACGAACAATTAATCACAGACTTTAGAAAACTCGATCAAGAACTAATCAGACTCACATCTGCGATGGTTATTGATTCAGCCAACAGTCGCAAACCCCAAGATATCCTTATCCAAGCTGCAGACACAGAAGCGGCTATACTCTCAAAAGAAGCAGCTAAAAAACGTCGTCTGATGCCTATTCGCACACTCATGCAAAAAATCCCCAACTTACTTGTAAAACTAAAACCATGCTTGCTCATGAGTCCGCTTTCAGTTAGTCAATTCTTGCCACCAGAACTCAAGTTCGACTTGGTTCTTTTTGATGAAGCTTCACAACTAGTTCCTGAAGATGCTATTGGTGCTATCTACCGTGGTAAAACCATCGTAGTAGCAGGAGATAACAAGCAGCTACCACCCACATCATTCTTCCAAAAGAACCTTTTGGATAACACTGATTGGGATGAACTAAGCGACAACGACGTTGAAGTATTCGACAGTATTCTAGATGAATGCTTAGGGATTGGATTACCTGTAAAAACGCTTAAGTGGCATTACAGAAGTAAACATGAAGGACTCATTGCTTTCTCTAACCAACGTTTCTACGACGGCGCGATGATAACTTTCCCCGCTGCCAAAGCGGATACTGACAGCTTAGGAGTTAAACTAGTCTACGTTTCTGACGGTGTTTATGATCGTGGGGGCAAACGAGATAACCCTAAAGAGGCAGAAAGAGTTGCAGACCTTGTTTTTGAGCATTTTACAAACTATCCGAAGAAAACGCTTGGAGTGGTAACCTTCAGTATAGCTCAAATGAATGCAGTACAAGAAGCCATTGAACGCCGTCTTGAAACTAAACCGGAATTTGACAAGTTTTTCAAAGAAGACCGTATCGACGGCTTCTTTATCAAGAACTTGGAAAATGTGCAGGGAGATGAACGGGATGTCATATTCTTTAGTGTCGGCTATGGTTTTGACCAAAAAAGGCAAATCTCCATGAATTTTGGTCCAATCAATAAACCGGGCGGTGAACGCAGATTAAATGTAGCAGTCACTCGTGCCAGAGAAAAAGTCCTCATAATAACTTCAATTAAAGGTTCAGACATTAGTCCAGATGTCAAATCATTAGGTGTGCAAACTCTCCGCACATACCTTAGCTATGCGGAAACGGGTATAAAGTCACTTAA
>JAAZFA010000175.1 GCA_012511995.1 Thermoproteota archaeon
CGTGCTGCCGGAAGAACTGGACTTGGCGCTGTTATGGGTAGCAAAAACCTCAAAGCAATAACGGTTAGAGGAACAAATGACGTCACAGTAGCTAAACCTAAAGAATTCTTTGAGATGATAAAGGATTTTCATGAACGCATGAAAGGTCCTGCTGCTCAGAAACACCGAACTCTGGGTACCATACAGAACCTCATGATTAACAATAAACTATCATGTTTACCAACTAACAACTTTAACAGTTCACATTTCCTTAATGCTGGAAAGATTAGCGCTGAAATTATAAACGAACACTTCGTAACAAGAATAGTTGCATGTAACTCATGTGTTATGCGATGTGAACATGAAGCCATCATACGAGAAGGCACCTTCACCGGTACTATGGCACGAATTGAATTTGATAATCTTTGGGCGCTTGGTCCCAATTGTGGCATTGACAACATCAATTATATAGTAAAAGCTGCCGAACGCTGTAACTACTACGGTATAGATGCTACAAGCACTGGCAGTGTTATCAGCTTTTTAATGGATTGTAACGAGAGAGGGCTAATATCCAATGAAGACCTTGGTGATATCGACGCTCGTTTCGGTAACGAAAAAGCTGTTTTTAATTTAGTTGAAAAAATCGGCAAACGCGAAGGCATTGGCGAACTTTTAGCTGACGGCGTTAAGATTGCATCTGAAAAAATAGGTAATAAATCCATTGACCTTGCCATGCACATAAAAGGTTTAGAATTAACTGGATATGATCTACGCTGTCTCAAAACCACCGCTTTAGGTGCAGCTGTTTCCTTCCGTGGCGCTGACCATAGCCGAAGTGGCGCATATGCCTATGACATAAGAGGTACAGTTGACCGCTTAAAAGCAGAGCAAGGCAGAGGGAAAATCGTCAAAGAGAATGAAGACACCTATAACTTGTTAGATTCACTCATCGTATGTAAGAATGCCAAAGGCACATTCGACGAAGAACTCGTCGATATTGCAAAACTTTACAGTGTTTCCACCGGCTTTGAGGTTACTCCGCAGGAAATGCGTAAAGCTGGCGAACGTGTCCAAGCTCTCGCTAAAATAATTAACATCCGCGAAGGATTAAGCCGTAAAGACGACACTCTCCCCTGGAAAATAATGAATCAACCAATAACAGACGACGGTCCAGCACAAAATTCAGTCGTAACACAAGAAGAGCTCGACTTAATGCTGGATGACTACTATCAATCAAGAGGCTGGGATAACAAAGGCGTCCCCACTATAGCTAAACTCCAAGAGTTAAGCTTAGAAAAATATGTAAAGGAGAACTAAACATGGTATCCCTCCATAATCGAAAATTCATCTCCGCTGACTCGGACAAATGCGTTGGTTGCCAAGTCTGCGAATATGCCTGTTCATTTGCTCACGAAAAAGTATTCAACGCTGTAAAATCACGTATTCGAGTTGTAAGATCGCCTCAAATGAAAAGTATCGCTGTCACCTGCAGGAAATGCCAAGATCCCGCTTGTGTTGCTGCTTGCCCCAGAGGTGCTCTTTCACAATCACTTGAAACAGGCAACATCATAATAGACAAAGACCAATGTAACGGCTGCGGCTGGTGTATAGAAGCATGCAACTACGGTGCCATGATGATACATCCGGAAACAAAAACTGTATATGTTTGCGACCTATGTCAACACCGACCAGATGGACCTCAATGTGTCAAATGGTGCCCAGAAGAAGCCTTAATCGTTGTTACAAGTGACGTGTTAGCGCAGAAAGCTAGACTTAACGCAATCAAAAAACTCTTCCAGGAACATGAAGTAACCAAATAGGAAAACAGCCTCTGGTTTACCAACTAACCTTTTTCCCATAAGTCCATAAGTAACATACAAATCGTTAGACCCGTAGCTTTTGCACAGTTGGAGTGCTTTTTTCCATCAATTGCACTTGATCTATTCTGTTCTTTCACACACAAAAACAAACCAAAAAAATGTATGCTAATTACGATTTTATCGTTTTTTAATTCCATCCTTGTTTTTATTTTGTGAATTAAGTACTTGCCAATTTAACCGTAACTTACTTGATTTTATAGTTTTAATCTAAAAAATGCCCAAACTGTTTTAACTAAAAACGCTAAATTCTCGACGATTTTCATACTAAGAACCCATTAGATTAATATACTTTTCAACTGAAATAACTATTCTAACCTATCGGAGGGACAAGGTTGCTCGGTTACGCAGGAACAATATTGTATGTTGACTTAAATACAGGCAAAACTCGCACAGAAAAATTAACCGAAGAGACCGCTAAGAAATACGTTGGCGGAATCGGTTTAGGCATGAAACTTTGGTTGTCTAATTCAAAAGCAGGTGTGGATCCATTTAGCTCCGAAAACCCCCTTGTGTTGTCGCTTGGGCCGCTAGC
>JAAZFA010000176.1 GCA_012511995.1 Thermoproteota archaeon
AAGCCAATGAACAATAGGTTCTTTAGCATGTCAGCGATTTCGCCCTTTGATTCAGGGAACATCGGTTTAATCATTCGCCCGATCAACGTAGCCAAGAAGTCAACGAGTACGGTTCCAAAGACTATTATCAGTATACCGCCTAGTAGCCGTGGTAAGTAGTTTGCAATTGACGCCAAATAAGCGCCCATTGTTCCGCCGACTGCCAAGACTTCAATGGCCATAATGATTGATAGTATAGTAATGAAAGCTGTTACAATGCCGCCGATGAAATTAGATAGATCCAAGCCTGCAGCTCTAAAGGATCTTCCTGCGATTGTTTGATCAAAGCTTCTTTCCATGCCCAATTTTGTTATTAGTTTGTTTGTTGCTTTGCCCACGACTAAACCGATTGCGTAGCCGATTAATATTATAATTATTGCTGCGAGAATTGCGGGTATTGCTGCGATTATATCTCCGACCATATTGCTTAAAACTTCAATAAGATTAACCATCTTTACCGTTAAGAAATAGGTTTTATAGTTTTAATAACTATCGGTTGGCCGGTTGGTTATACCTAGTAAGTTGCGGATATCGTAAAAAAAGAAAAGAATGGTTATTCTGTTGGGTTGAATACACAACTAACTTCGGTTATCACGCCATTTTCCAGCGTTCCTTCCCAAGTCAGCATAGTTGAGGGTGTATAAACCACTTCTATTGTATACGGCGGGTTTGGTACTACTGGATTACCAATGGTAACGTTCCAACCGTTGCTTTGGTAATTGTATTCCTCGTAACCGACGATACCGTTCATTTCAACAGCACCGCCAGTCCATGACAAGTCATCCATGTATTGAGCTAATTCAGCGTGGTCGAGTTTTAGATACATCATTGTTAAATCGCGTATTTGCTCAGTAGTCAAATTTGGATCTACACCTTCAATAGTTGCGCTTGTTTCAGCAAAACCCGTATTTCCGTAAGTTCCCAACCAATTTATAGTAGCATCATCATCCGAGTAATCGATAACAATAGTGTAAACTGGATTTTCGACGACAGCATAATCAATGACTATTGACCAAATTCCGCTTGTGTAGACATAGGTTTCAGCGCCGACTATACCCGTTTCTTGAACGCCACCACTCCATGAGAGGTCATTCATGAGGGGAAGAGTGCCTGTATGGTTTGCAGCGACAAATAAGATTGCACCATCACGGATCTCAGTTACAGAAAGAACCTTTTGTTCCGGAGTTTTGTCGTTATTGTCACCTTGGTTTAGATAAGTTACAGCTAGGTAGCCACCGGTTAAAACTACGATAAGCACCACAACTACAACGATAAGCATGGTTTTTTTCACATTTATCACGTTTCATTATTAGCGCTAACTAGCTATATATACATATTTTATTTGCTACCGCTTAGCAACGCAAGTAATTAATTGTCAACTCACCCAACTCACACAACTTATTACTCTTGATCTGGTGCTCAGTTACTCTCCAACACCAATTCCCAAAAGGTCTACTGGGATCATTCATCCTTGCCTCTGAACCTAAACCCAAAACATCCTGCAATGGAATAACACATACGTTAGATATCGACGACATAGCTAATTTCACAACTTCCAAACCTAAGTCACGCATAGTTACCTTTTTACCGATCAACCTCATCAAGGTGGCGCGCTCCTCTTTTGAAGCTTCAGTAGCAAACCAACCTTGAACCGTATTAGTATCATGAGTTCCAGTAAAAACAACAGAATTCGCTACATGATTACTTAGCACATGAGGGTTGTTTTTAGAGCCATCCAAACCGAACAAAACCACTTTCATCCCAGGAACACCTAAAAATTTTAGGGCTTTCTCAACCGACTTATCTATGTATCCTAAGTCTTCAGCAATGAAAGGTAAAGAGGGAAAACAAGTCTTGAGTGCACTAAAAAAAGCGTTAGACGGTCCCTTCACCCAACGTCCATTAATAGCAGTATTAGCTAAAGACGAAACTTGCCAGTAAGCAACAAAACCGCGAAAATGATCAAGCCGCAACAGGTCACAAAGTGTTAAATTGTGACGTATTCGGTTTAACCACCACTCAAAACCAGTTTCTTTATGCTTTAACCAGTTATAGGTTGGGTTGCCCCATAATTGTCCAGTTGCACTAAAGTAATCCGGGGGAACACCGCCAACACTTATAGGTTTACCGTTTCCATAGAGGTTAAAGAGACTAGGATAAACCCAGAGGTCAACACTGTCATGTGCAACGTAAAAAGGTATGTCACCGACTAAAAATATTTCTCGGGTCTTACAATACCTTTTGAAATGGCCCCATTGACTAAAGAAGAGATATTGCCGAAATTTTTCACGTTCAATTTCCTCACTTAACAAAAGTCGTTTTTTTACAAGTATTTTTGGCTCTCTTTTTCGAATTGAAGGAAGCCATTCATACCACGGTTTACCTGTTTCCTGCCTTAACGCAACATAAAGAGCATAATCGTCTAACCACCCACTATTGGTGGCACAGAATGAATTGAACAAAGAATATTGAAGCCCACACCGCTTGAAGGTTTGGTAAGCTTTATTCAAAATCACCGATTTAGACTTATAAACTGATGCAAAATCAACTGAGCCAACAGGTTCATAAACAGCCTCCAAATCGGCTTTCAACAAAAAACCATCTGCGCAAAGTAACTCAGGACTTATTAACAATGGATTTCCAGCAAAAACTGAACTTGTGTTATACGGAGAATTTCCATCTTTTAACCGGGTAGGAGACAACGGCAGTATGCTCCAGTAACGTTGCCCCTGAGAAGACAGTAAATCCACAAACCGATAACTTTCTGGACCTAAGTCACCTATGCCAAAACGCGAGGGCAAAGACGTGATGTGAAGTAAGATACCACTAGCTCTTTTAGACTTAGACAGTTCTAACATCACCACCCA
>JAAZFA010000177.1 GCA_012511995.1 Thermoproteota archaeon
CCATAACTAGACGGTGATTAAGAGAAAATATGAATTCTTCATAAAATATAATGCTGAGTTGAGGTTTCTTATACAGTTTGACTGTTTAAAAATCAATAAATAAAGAAGTTTAAGGAGAAGATGGGGCCGTCTCATCGGCCACTTTAGGCTTAGCCTTTGGTGCTTGTCCGTCGGTTCGACGTTTCCTAAACAGGATAAAAACATGACCACGAACTTCAACCAGCGCTGCTTCCGTTGCCTGCGCCGCCTTCTTAGCGATATCCTCTGCAGTGGTTAATTCTTTTAGCGCAGCAGGCAACACCCTGACTTTTACCATTTTATTCTTCTGAAGCTGCTTCTCAATCTCAGCTATTGACTGGATAGTTAAGCCGTCTTTTCCCACCCAAATTGTGGGGTTTTCATCTTTCAAGACATGCCTAACATGGCGCTTCATTCTAGTTGTTATCTTGAGCAAGTTTTTTTGCACCTTTTTTCTTTAACATATAACGGGTTTGTTCCCCGCAGTTTAAACATGTTACTACGACGTGTGGCTCCCTTTTCTGTTTTACCCTAACGCGGCAGTTAACTCCATGTACAAACAGGCTATTGCATTTTCTGCAGGTTTCTCGTCGAAACTCTAGGGGAAAACGAATGTTAGCTGCCATTGCAATTCTTCTGGCAGAGCGGATATATTGTGTTGCTAATTTTGGGTTGTTTTTTGCTAACTTTTTTGCTTGTTCGAATAGTATCGTAATGCGTTGTCTAGCAATTTCTTTAATGTTACTTTGTTTCATCATGTTTTGACAATGCAGAAAGGAATCGGTTCGCTTACATAATGCTTGTGCTTAAAATGAGGTTTGTTTTTCAGTTAACTCCTGTTTTAGCTTCTCAAGTGCTCTATCGATAGTAAGTGGTTTACAACGTAGTATCCGCTGGGATAGTGAAGTGTCAAGAGATGAATCCACAGGCCGTTGGGCGACCCATGGGAAATCCGTAGAGGATACTTTATCGATTAAGCTTTTATCTAGTTCGAAGCAGTCAGCAATTTTTCTGGCAAACTCAAAACGGCTAAGTCTTGTGGCGCCACAAATATGGTAGACTCCGCTTAGGCGGCGTTCAATAGCTTCAAGGGTCATTTCAGCCAAATTAGTATTCAAAGTAGGCGTATTCCATTGATCCTTTGCGATTCTAACACGCTCGCCCTTGCGTAAGGTTTCAATTAACCAGAGGGCAAAATTGATTTTTCCTGTAGCAGGTGTGGATCCATAGATTACGCTTGGGCGGCCGATAAATAGGTCTGATTGAGGCATAGTTTGTGTGGCGACGGTTTCTGCTTCTAGTTTGGTTAGCCCGTAGTAATTGAGGGGTTCAGGTGAATCGGATTCGACGTAGTAGCCTTTTTCGCCGCTGAATACGTAGTCAGTCGATATGTAGATTAGGAAGCATTCAGTTTGTTGTGATGCTTCAGCGACGTTTTTTGTGCCCTCAACGTTAATGTTCCATGCTAGTTCTTTGTTTAGTTCGCATCTGTCAACATCTGTTAGGCTTGCAGCGTGGACTACTACATCAGGTTTTATCGTTTGAAATGTTTCGTTAACTTTAGCTTTGTTAACAACGTCTAATTTTACAAAGTTGCCAAAAGTCGATAGTCCTTGGATGTCAGAAGAGTATACTTGGATGTCTTTGTCTAGTGCTAATTTGGCAAGTTTTGATCCAAACAGGCCGTTTGCACCTGTGATCAGGAGTTTCAACGGGATACACCTAGTTTCCAAGGTGTTGGATGCAATATAACGTCTGTGGCAAAGGGTGTCCAGCGTAGTTCGTTGTCGAGGTACCATTGTATGGTTGAGTTTAGCGCTTCGTCGAATCTTGCTTTGGAGTTCCAAGATAGTTCTTTTTGGATTTTTTTAGAGTTTAAACTGTATCGTGTATCGTGGCCTGGACGGTCTTCGACGAATGTTATTAGGCTCTCTGGTTTGTTTAGTTTGGTGATGATTTTTTTAACTATCTCTATGTTGTTTTTCTCGTTTTCTGCTGAAACGTTGTAGATTTCGCCGGGTTTGCCTTTTTCAAGCACAGTATTTAGGGCTTCACAATGGTCTGTTACGTAGATCCAGTCACGGATGTTTGTGCCTTTGCCATAGATTGGAATGGGTAAGTCGCGTAGGGCACGAATAATTGTTTTTGGAATTAGTTTTTCGGGAAGTTGATAGGGACCAAAATTGTTGGTGCATCGGGTGATGGAGACATTTAGATCGTAGGTTTTATGGTAGGATAGGACGAACATGTCTGCTGCTGCTTTAGAGGCTGAGTAGGGGTTAGAGGGGTGGGGCGGTGTTTCTTCTGTGAAGGAGCCTTC
>JAAZFA010000178.1 GCA_012511995.1 Thermoproteota archaeon
CATAGCTTGGCTGCAGCCAACACTGATTCAAGATGTTGGTGCTTTAAGCCAGGTAGCGGTCGTTTTTCTCGGATGTTGGTAATGTGGAGCGCTTGGCCAGTGATGGCGGCTATGGCTATGGATAGGCGAAGTATGGTTCCGCTGCCGCTTTTTTGACTACCATCAATCTCGATCATACACCATTTTAATAGCGAATCAGTTTTAAAAATGATCAGCTTTTTGTTTTCTATTGGTATTAACTAGTATTTGGTAGGTTAGAAATAATTATTAAGTGTCAAGGCTTACTTAGGCTTCAAAGAGGTCGCGTCAAGTGAGTATTGAACAAGAAAAACTAGACCAGATTCTAAGAAAAGTCGAAGAAATGAACGCAAGCATTATAAAAATGTCGGATGAATTACGCTCAGTTTCTGCTTCACTTAAGTCACTTGCAGTTGGACAAATCACACAACCCCCCACAGTTCATGTAATAAACTCTACCACGAAACCTTTGTCCAAACCCTTAACCTCTCCAGTTGCAACTTCAACTGCGCCTGCGATAGCAGAGAGCCCCAAAATGCGTTCAATAGATGACATACGCATGTCTTTCCCAGAAGAGCTCGAAGCACGCCTTAGCTTTGAAGCAAAAGGCGACTACATCATAATCAAACCCAAACAATTCCTTGGGTCTGAAAACTTTGCCAAGATTGCAGCTGCTTCACGAGGGATGGGTGGCGAATATATCAGTGCAGGAAAAGATTCACATTTCAGGATTCCAAAGAAAAAATCCTAACTAATTATTTAATTTGTTACCCATTATCAAAGCTTTATACATTATATGTGTCTGAGATTTCACTTCACCCTTTTCAGAAGCCTTGGGCAACAGTACACCATTTAACTCCATTCCCAGATACTTTAATGATAGATTAAACATGCCCAAAATGTGTCGCACACATCCACGTCTTCTCCCGCGGGAACAATAAAGCGTCTCGTTTTCCCTTGAGCTTCTTAGATCCGATAAAGGGTCTGAGATGGTCTTGAAATAACTTCATTTTCGCTAATGGACCATACCAATAGAGCGGCGTTCCAAAAAGAATAACGTCGGTCTTTCCAATTTTGGATAAAGCGGTCGCATGTCATCATTCAAGACATATTGACGACCTGTTTTTTTACATAACCTGCAATCTATACATGGGGCAATGTCTACATCGTAAAGGTATACTTTTTCAATGACATTCCTCTTTTTGTTTGTTCCCTCAAGAACGGTACTTACGAGTAGGTCAATGCCTTTTCGGGGGGAGGGGTACCCACTAAACCCAAAATCATCATCTTAATTTATTCAATGAGTTATACTTTGAATATAACATTCAAGCAAGTATTA
The DNA here is from genome assembly GCA_012511995.1 of Thermoproteota archaeon. Classification (GTDB taxonomy): domain Archaea; phylum Thermoproteota; class Bathyarchaeia; order Bathyarchaeales; family Bathycorpusculaceae; genus Bathycorpusculum. Next base: position 1,358 of record JAAZFA010000178.1, read on the forward strand.
GGCTATGGCAAAATCTTGAAATTCTTCTTTAAATGGTTCCCAATCTACAGTTATGTCACTGACAAAAGCCCCCCGTGGACCCTTACTACAGAATTCAACGACTGCCTTTACGGCGACTTCTTCGCCTTCAAAAAGAGCTTCCACTCGCCCATCATCCAAATTTTTAACCCATCCCTTCACACCATGGATTTGAGCTTGGTGCTTTGTATTTTGCCTAAAGTATACACCTTGTACTCGACCGGTAACGTAGACATGCGCCCTTGTTTTTGACATAAATCATCCGTTCTGGTAAACTATTTTAATACATTCTTTGAGGTTTAATTGTTTCTCCAACGGAGTAGAGAAAAAGAGCGGCTGTAGTTGGTCCTATCCGCTCGAATCGGTCGGACAACGCCTTAACCACTTTAGAATAGTTGCTCGATTTATCAAAGCTATCTAAATAACTTTGAAACGAGCCATATTGACTTCTAATTTTCATGAATTGCTTAGCATTTTCTACAATCGCATGTATTTTGTACCTGTTGCGGATTATGTTTTTGATGTTTAGGAGTTGTTCAATGTCAGGTTCTTTGAAGTTGGCTATTTTTTCGACATCAAAATTACAGAGAGCATGTTTTATATTTGACCACTTCTTGGCCACAATTGCCCAATTGAGTCCAGTTTGAAATAGCACTCGACATAGATTCTCAAAATAGTCATTATCACTGCTCGGTCGTTTATCCCGATACCACCAGTTCGGATACTCAGTTTGACTCACAGAATCCATAATTAAACCAAATCAGAACTGGTATTATAATTGTTTCGAAATAAAACCACTGCGAACAAGTCACTTTCAATCACCTCTCCGCTGTTCTATTAAGTCGTTTCAAGCCCCACTTTATAAGGGATTTATACAAAATAACGTCAAGTGGAGAATGTGTAATATGTTAAAAGATAACTCTGGTAAACTAATGGTTTATGCTTCAACTGGTTTTCTAGACAGAGAACGGTTAGAATCTGTCCGAGATGCAACCAAAGAAACTGCAAAACGTTTGAACCTCGACTTTGAGATGGTGAGATTTGAACGTCAAAGCACGCCTATCTATGTTTATTATGGAGAAAGTGACAGAGAACCTATCCCTTTATACTGTGATGCGGGGAAAGTTTCGGGAAATAAAGAGATAATTAGCGCCTTGCGGCACATGATGTTTGTATTGTCTTTTCATCCAAAGCACCTAGTGTTGGCTCAGATGAGGAGTGAACTGCTCAAACTTTCCTAAATTTTATCGACTGATTCTCTAAAATAACCTCGTAAACTTGGTTAACATCAAAATTGATGGCTAAACTGTCATATTCATGTTCAGTTAGAAACAGGATAATTTTTGGGGTTGCCATTTGTTGACGTTGAGGTAAAAAAGGCATCTGCGTTTGAAGCGCTTGCATGATATCTTGTGCCATTTTTGCTTCGTCAGTTTGTGGTCTTACGATGTAGGGGTTTACCTCACGTTCCTCTAGCAGTTCAATTCTTTTTCCAAGATTACCGTCTACGTCGCGGGTAGATTCGATTTTGTTCACTCGTACGCGGAACAAGCGTTATTCTCTCCTTGTCTTAATGATAAATATTCATACATTTAAATCATTAACAATAAATGGTCATAAATAATCTGCGATATCTTATGTTATGGCTTGATTTTCATTTTTTAGTTGATTAATTTTGTCATTGACATCGTTAAGCAGTTTACGCACCTCTTTTATGCATTCTATGAGTTGTTTTCGTTTTTCCTCAAGCGAAAGCAACGTTAGGTCGCATTTTTTTTCTTCTAAAAAAGCGGTAAACGGCGAAGGCGGCATTGGAATGTTGGGGGCTTCTACATTAAGGACATCTCGGGAGAATTCGTTGAAAAGATTGCTTAGATTCTTGAAGATCTCGGATTGTTTAACTATTGCCCTCTTTAAGATAGTATCGCCTGACTTTGTGATTGTATAAACTTTTAAACGTCTATTCTTTAGCGTTTCCCAGTGTCCTTTGATGTAACCTGATTTTTCAAGATTATTTAATATGGGGTATACTCCGCCTGCGGTGGGTCGCCAGAAGCCTCTGGTACGTTGATTAATTTCTTTCATTATTTCATATCCGTGGGCTGGTTTTTTGTTAAGGAGTATGAGAACCCCGAGTCGAATGTACCCTTTTTGTGCTTCTTTCGTCCAGTTCTGAGTGGTTTGGTCTTCTTTGTCAGGCTTCATTTGTTATCCTATTAATTAGTGATCGTGAGGAATACTTATATTTTACCGAAATATATTGCAATCAATTATATTTCAAAATTATACAGGTGAAATGTCATTGGAAAACACTAACATGATCGAAGTAAGGAACTTGTCAAAATACTTCAAAGCACTCAAGGCTGTTGACGACATCTCGTTTACTGTAAAGAAGGGCGAAATCTTTGGATTACTGGGTCCTAATGGTGCAGGTAAAAGTACGACACTACGCATCTTATCAACACTATCAAGACCGACAAGTGGAAAAGCAACTATCAACGGTTATGACATAGTGAAAAACGATAACAAAGTAAGAGAATTATTAGGTATCGTATCAGAGAAAATGATTGTATACGACAGGCTAACCGCTAAAGAAAATCTATGGTTTTTCGGTTGCTTGTATGGCATACCAAAAGAGAAATTAAACAAACGTGTAGCCGACCTCTTAGAGCTTGCTAACCTTACACCGTTTAAGGATAAACAGGTAGGTACATTCTCAACAGGTATGCGGCAAAGGATAAATGTTATCCGTGCTTTGCTAAACGACCCTCAGGTCTTATTTTTGGATGAACCCACTTTAGGTTTAGACCCTCAGTCATCTGTTGAAATTCGAGACTTTATCAAGAACTTGAACAAAGAAAAAGGAACCACACTTATAATTACAACTCACATGATGGTTGACGCAGACATACTCTGTGATCGTATAGCCATTGTTGACCATGGAAAAATCATAGCGTTAGACACTTCAGCTAATCTTAAAAGGGCAACTGTTGGGGATAACACATTGATCATAAAACTAGCGATCTCCAATCTAACTGGTGAAATGGTAACGAAATTAAAAGAATTATCCTGTGTGGATGCAGTAATACAAGAAAATGAAATGCAACTTCGAGTAGTTGTTCACGGAGAAAATGCGTTTGATGAAATATTAGATACTGTCAGGAGCATGAAAGGTAAAATTAGCTCTATGGAAAATCTTCAGCCAACACTTGAAGATGTGTTTCTACATATGACTGGTCGGCATGTTCGTGATGTTTTGGAAGCTAAAGCCCCACAGCAAATGAGACCGCATGGCATGCGCAAGCCACAAAGAGGGCGATAAACATGGGTGCAAAAAGAATAATAGAAGTCAGTTTGCGAATTGCTTGGAAGGACCTCAAGGAGCTTGAACGTAACAAACTAGGGCTTCTAATGTTAATTTTAATGCCGCTCCTGATGATGGCTATGATTGGCTACATTTACCCAAGCGGTGCTCAAATTGACATGAGCAACCTCAAAGTTCAAGTTGTTAACTTAGACACTGGCTATATGAATATAGATGCCAGCGAAACGTTTGCCTCAGCGGTAAATCAGATCAACTCGATGTCAGTTAATATGCAGTTCTCCAACGGTACAACCATAGATGCACTAACTGATAGTATACAACGCGGTGACACCGACGCGGGGATAATCATACCCTCTAACTTTACACAATGTATTCTAAATAATCAGCAGGCAAACATCACTATAATCAGCGATAACTCAAACCCTCAGGTGAGTACTCAAGTAAGTTCAGTGTTAACCGGTATAATTGAATCGATGAGTAAGCAGATAACCCAATCTAATCTTGTTGCACAACTTAACATTACGCCACAAGAAGCTGCATCATACATGGCACCTTACACAGTTAATGACCAAGGGGTTGTGGGTGAGAGCTCAAGTTACTTCCAATTTATTGCTCCAGGCATGATGATGATGACTGTAATGATGAGTGTGATGACTGGTTTACCTGGCGCTATCACGATGGAACGTGAACTAGGCACTTTAGATGGTGTCATGGTTGCGCCAATCAACAGGTTATCAATCATACTAGGGA
>JAAZFA010000179.1 GCA_012511995.1 Thermoproteota archaeon
ACCATTAACGATAAGCCTATCACAAACGTCAAATTCTAACATCACTCTAAAAAGTGCAAACATAACTAGAGGAGATACTTTAACAATAAACGTAGACTTGCTTCTTAGCACCAAACGAACCGAGCAAAATGTACCATTATACCTCTCAGTAACCGCTTTTGAAAACAAACCTGTTTCAAAAATCATCACTTCGGCTCCAGCCCCTTACCCGTTTCTACCTTGGCAAGGTCACGAAGACTCACCCGACATGACAAAGCCGTTTGAAGCAAGCTTTAGCCCTAACCCCATAAACTTAAAACCAAGTCAAAAAACATCCACAACACTAACAATAACTACGCTAGATGACGCTCAACTCGGAACCTACACTCTAATGGTTGAGTTAGGCGAATGGAAAGTAACGGGTATAGGCGGCGCTCTTTTCCATTTAACAGTCATCCCGAACTAAACACCTAATTTCTATTTAGCCAACCAGATTTTCGAAAACAACTTAACTACAAAGTTTACAAATTTCTACTAACCACAACTATCTGAGCTTTTTACTAATTTAGGCGAACCGATTTTGCATAAACTAAATCTACGTAAAATTGCCAGCACTACTGAAGCCACTAAGACTCCTGAAGAACGTTGAAGTCTCATAAGCTGGACATAACGTTTGAAGCTTCAATGATGCTAAAACCTTCTTTGCAACCGAAAACAAAACTCACCAACACACATGGGGGGTATTGACAAGCTGGCAAGCAATATGCTCTGACACTTTCAACGACGAGTTATACGACTCAGCTCACAAACAGAGTTTGGCAGAATATGCAAATGCGCTGATATACCTGGCTCTAAGCCTAAAGGGGATTGGAAAGCCACAAGCCTAAACGAATACCGCTTCATCCTTGAACACATAACCCCCTACATAACCCCAGAACACAAACGAAGGGTTGTCCTGCTTCTGTTTAATTTTTTGTACTGGGCGTTGAATTGGAAACCTCACAATTCGCCAAACTATGCATAATAACAGGTACACTCCTAACCAACAACGACTCAACACCCGTTAATCTGTCAATGACTCTGGACTCATGGAACCCACAAGACGCTGCAAAACTATCGCTTTTCATGCAACCAAACGAGCCTCTAAACTTCAGTAACCATGACAAAAATTATTGAAAAAATAAGATATGAAGCGAAGCGTTATTTGTACGAGGATATCAATTTGGATAAATGGTTTTACAAGTTATTTATATCAAGATTAAATAGTTGGATTACAATCAAATGTAACAATAAAGGAGAAATCAAAAGTTGTCTGTAGCGCAAAGAAAATACTTTACAGAAGTGGCAGCGTTAGCAGATAAAACTGTAGCTGTTGTCACAACCAACGGAAAAATCTACAATGGTACCCTTATCGGAATTAACCCCGACAATTTGAGCCTAAGTTTAGCGGATGCAACCGAAAGCGGTAAACAACTTCATCGTATAATCCTAAACGGAGCCATAGTTGCACAAATATCCACTGCTGAGAAACCATTCGACCTTAAATCACTTGCAGGTCGACTAGAAAAAGTCTTCCCTACCATGGTTAAACTCTATGAAGACCAAGGCTTCATCTGGGTAATGGATAAAGTTAAACTAACAGAGAAAGGCGTCGTGGAAGGTTCCGGACCAGCTGCGGATCGAGTGCAAAAGGTCTATGAAACCTTCATGAGTGAAGCAAAAGCATAAACAAAAAGAACTAGATAAACCAGCGCAGTTGCTGCTCCTCTTTCTTCTTTTCTTCTGCAATACTTCGAATAATACCAAAAGACTTTAACACTTTCTTGATTTCTTCACCGCTTTTATCAATTTCCGACAAGTCTACGTCGAACTTCAGGTATTTACCCAGTAAAATAAGTGCATGTTCTGCTGCGTTAATATCTGGATCCATGCCTAAAGTATCAACTAGTAATGAGAAACCTTTCAAATCACGAATACGAGCAAGCCCTACAGAAAGACCAGCTATGCCAAAGACGTTTCCAACCATAACTTTAGTACCTAAATCCAGTGCTTCCTGCATCGTTTCAAGGTCAGTTGCAGTACTATAAACCGTGGGAATTGGAGCTACTTCATCTTTTTTAAAACCCCCAATTGAAATTACGAATTTACAACCTAAATCAATGCATATGTCAAGAATTTTACCGACTAATTCGTACTGCCCAACTGTTGTAAGCGCCTGTGTATTACCATACCAAATAATGAGATCACGTCCACCTTGGGGATGCTTAGCATAGTAGAGCTCGTTTATCGGAGAGAGCGTCCCACCATCTTCAGTGGTTATCGCGAAATCTTGAAAGCTCGAAGAAAAAATCTGTGCAAACTTGACAGCTTTCAACATTTTTATCAGATGGAGCGCAGAAATGTTAGCTACAAATCCTATGCCAGGTAAGCCTTCGATTAGCACAGGGTCATTGAGTTGGGGTTTTTCGATTATATCGACTGAGCAGACCATATTTTGGCACTTCTAGCGAGATATAGAGAAAACTTTACGATATAAGTGTGCCTAACAAATAATGTATTGAATCATTTTGCCAATGAAGTTAATGGTCGCAGTCGTCGATTGAAGCTTAACCTAAACATTAAGCCCCAACAAATCTGTAATGTTTAAGCTTATAACCCTTTTAGCACCATAGTATTAATTATCCACAATATAGATCCCGCCTACAGGCATACATTTTTTTAATACAATGGCGTGCATGTGTGTAGGTTCACATCCTTGACTGGCATGTTTGAAATTAAAGAAAAAGACTTACTTGGTAGAATCGGAAAACTAAAAACCCGAACCGCTACAATCGAGACTCCCTTACTGTTTCCAGTCATAAATCCTGTAAACCAACCAATACCATGTAAGCGACTCAAGGATGTATTCGGATGCCAAGCTATAATTACAAATAGCTACATCAACAAAAAAAGATTCGGCGACAAAATAATCGAAATAGGCGGATTACACAAATTCCTCGATTATGACGGAGCAATAATGACTGACTCCGGTGCATATCAAATCCTTGTTTACGGCGAAGTCGAAGTATCACAAAAAGAAATTGTTTCCTATCAAGAAAACATAGGTAGCGACATCGCAACCATCCTAGACATACCTACTGGTTGGAAAGTCACCAAAGAACAAGCCGAAATCACCGTCGCAAAAACCATTCGTCGAGCTAAAGCTTTCTTCGACGTAAAAACCCGCGATGACATCCTCTGGGTTGGACCAGTTCAGGGAGGGAGACACCTTGACCTAGTTGCATCTTCTGCCAAAGAAATGGGCAACCTACCTTTCCCTATCCATGCGTTGGGAAGTCCAACAGAAGTTATGGAAAACTATCGTTATGACGTACTATCAGACATGATTTTAACCTGCAAAAAAGGCATCCCAATTGAACGCCCACTCCACCTGTTTGGTGCTGGACACCCATCAATGTTTGCACTTGCAGTATCCCTAGGTTGTGACCTCTTCGATTCAGCAGCTTACGCATTATACGCACGTGAAGACCGGTACATGACAGAAAACGGCACATGGCGACTTGACCAAATGAGTTACTTCCCCTGCAGCTGCCCACAATGCTCATCCACAATACCCGCAGATTTGCAAAGAAAACCTGCTAAAGAACGTGAAGTCTTTCTAGCAGAACACAACCTACATGTATGCATGGCTGAACTGAGACGCATCAAACAAGCAATCCATGATGGCAGACTCTGGGAACACACCGAAATGCGCCTACACGCTCACCCAGCCCTCCTCTCAGCACTAAAACATGTACACAACAGTGAAAACTATATAGAAAAATTTAGTCCAAGATCCAAACCCAGCGGATTATTCTACTTCACCTCTATCGGCCTTGCAAGACCAGAAATCGTCCATTACCGAAATAACCTAAACAAGCGCTACACACCACCAAAAAAAGCACGAGTACTCTTACTTATCCCGCAAACCCGAAATAAACCATTCCACAAAGCACCCGAAATGAAGAAAATCCGTCGATTACTCAGACAAGTCGGTAAAGAATCAGCAGCTAAAGTGCATGTCTGTGTTTACGCTGCTCCATTCGGCATCATACCCCTAGAACTTGACGAGGTTTACCCGCTATCTCAACATGAAATAACCCTACCACTCGACTACGAAACAATCCAATATGTTGCAAAACAAACAGCAAACTACATTGAACGCAGTAACTACCAAAGCGTCGTTTTGTTAAACGACCAAAAAATCTGGGGTAATACAATAAAAACAGCTGCTAAGCAAGCAAGTGACGCCAAATCTATACAATTCGCCTCACAAGATACCCACGTCGAGAGTACACGTGAAATGCTAAACCATCTAACAGACAACATATGCAAAGGATTAACAGAAAAATAACAGAACACAATTCAATAAACTTGAAACTTCAAATAGTTTTTTTACCACCTCGACCTATAGCCGAGGTATGAAACAGACAAAAGACAGTCGGATACACGCAGACTTACACATCCATACTGTTTATTCAGCAGACTCTGTTGTTCAACCAAAGATGCTAGTTGACATGCTAAACGCCCATAGCTTCATAAAAGTAATCGCAGTCACCGACCACGACAGTGTAAGAGCAAATAAACCTACAATAGAATTAGCAAAGGCATATCCAGACATCTTAATCATCCCCGGCTGTGAAATCAGTACAGTAGAAGGCGACATGCTTGTTTTAGGAACCCACGAGTTGCCACCAAAACCCTGGACACCTGAGTCTGTAGCAGACTATGCACGCTCAATCGACGCTATATCCATAGTTGCCCATCCTTTCCGTTCTTATGGTATGGGCGAATACGCAAGAAAACTCAAAGTCAACGCCATAGAGGTCCTTAATGGAGGCACAAACAAAGAAGACAACAATAAAGCGAAAGAATTCGCAAAAGAAATTGGATTGCCTGGAACTGCCGGAAGTGACGCGCACCAAGTCTCAGAACTCTTTAGCGTTTACAACCAAATTGATGCAGCGATGAATGTCGATTCAATATTAGCAGCGATAAAGAAAGGCATGGTTTCAACACACACCCAAACATCACCCTGCAATTTAACTTGAAGTTTATGGTTATCACGCTTAAAATAAATACTCTAAAAGTAACAGTCAATGAAAATAATCTTCATCAAAAGCAACACTCGCAATACATTTTTAAAACACAATAAACTCCTTTTTATCAACTATTCCAAGGACTGATTTGTTTGCAGATTGAATTTTTAGGCGGCGCAAGGGAAGTAGGAAGACTAGGCATATCTGTCAAGTCATCCAAAAGCCAAGTTATTATCGATTACGGTGTTATGCTCGACAACGAACCAGGCTTCCCCATGCATGTACCTCCCAAAGACATCGACGGCCTCATCCTAACACACAGTCACCTCGACCACTCTGGAGCTTTACCAATATTCTACATCAACGACAAAAAACCACTCTACACCAATAAACTAAACCTCGAGTTATCCCAACTGTTAATCCAAGATTTCATACGCTTATCCAGCTATTATCTCCCATTCGAATACCTTGAACTTAAAACCATGATGCGCAACAATAAACACCTAGAATTTAACCAAGAACAAACCATTGGTGACATGAAAATCACACTAGTTAACGCAGGCCACACACCAGGCTCCGTATCAGTCATAATTGAAGCAGATGGAAAACGATTCCTCTATACAGGCGACTTCAACACCGAAGAAAGCATGCTTCTAGACGGCGCCACGATGGATTACGGAGACATCGACGCAGTCGCCATTGAAAGCACATACGCCGACAGCGACCACACTGAACGTAAAAAGCTTGAACACCAATTTGTCGAAGCATGCAATGCAGTAGTTGAAGTCGGCGGAACAGTTTTAGTCCCCGCATTTGGCGTTGGCCGCTCACAAGAAATTGCCTGCGTGTTAGCCGCAAACCATTTTGAACACTCCATTACCCTCGACGGCATGGCAAGAGAAGCTAGCCGAATAATAATGAACTACAAAGAATTCCTAAAAGACCCCAAACTTTTCATGAACGCCATGCATAGTTGCGATTGGGTAGAAGGTTGGCGTGATAGGCGTAAAGCACTTAAAAACCCCGGTGTCATCATATCCACTGCAGGCATGCTTAAAGGTGGACCAGCCGCTTTTTACCTCTCAAAACTAGGCAAAAAATCAATAAACGCTGTTTACCTTATTAGCTACCAGATCCCTGGAACTCCTGGACGAGAACTTATGGAAAAAGGTGTTTGTACTATAGATGGAAAGGTTAAAAAAATCAAATCAGCATACCGTCACTTTGACTTCTCAAGCCACTGTGGAGCCTCTCAACTTAAAGAAGCCTTAGTTAAACTTGGCGGAAAACCAAAAGCCTTCATGATTCATGGCGCCGAAGGTAACTGCGAACGTTTTGCAGACTGGGCAAAAACCGAGTTAGATTTAGACGCAGTCGCTCCACGAACCGGTGAAGTATACCAAATTTAGGAATAAGAATGAAAATCGCTGTTGTAAGTGTAGGTCAAACACCCACTGAAATAATTGAACGTCTCTCACGCGAATTGCCAAAAATCTTTCCAGATACCACCAGTCAAGTTATTGGCGAAGTACTATCTCTTCCAGAACACGCCTTAGATAAAAAACGTAGGCAATATAATTCAACATTGATCCTAAACGAATTACAGAGATTTGCAACCCATCACTTAAACTTCAACCGAATTTTAGGTGTAACAAACGTCGACATTTTTGCTTCAGGACTAAGCTACGTATTTGGAGAAGCATATCTCGCTGGTAAATCAGGTTTGATATCACTCTGGAGACTAAGACCACAATTTTACGGTGAAGAACCCGACACTGGAGCTCTACAACTTCGAACACAAAAAGAAGCAATACACGAAATAGGCCACACCCTAGGTCTTCAACACTGCAACAAAAACTACTGTGTCATGCATTTCTCCAACAGCATTTTTGATGTAGATAAAAAACAAAAGTTATTCTGTGACCAATGTTATCTAAATGCTTCAATAGCAATATCTAACATGGGATAACAAAAATGACACAACCCCAACCACAGCAAGAAAAAACACCGCCCAAAGCAGAAGACAAGTTCAAGTTTGAACTCATTTATCTCTTACCCATATTAGCAAGCATGCTGTTTGGTTTAGCCTGCTCACTACTTCTACTTCCACAGCAGTCCCAAGCAATTCCCGTAACACCCATCCCTGAGGATACACCAGGCGCCCCCATTGGCAACGCACTCTACTTCGTAGTATTGCTTGCCATAAGCGCCACCGTCTTCTACATTCTGCTAAAACGCCGTAGTAAACGAATCATCAAAACCCTAATTGTAGTTGCATTAACAACTGCGTCACTTCTACTTTCATTGGTTTACCTTTCCGCATTAGCAGCATATGTCCCATTAATAGCGGACTGGATTATCATCATTCCCTTAGCCATCGTATTCACAGTACTTTTCAACTTAGCAATCTTCCGGTTTGGAAGTATACCACGCAATATTGCAGTAATATTAATAGGCGGAGCCTTAGGAATATTCTTCGGTTACTCCATTCCCCTCTGGAGCGCCGTAATGATTCTATCTTTCCTATCAGTCTATGACATCGTTGCCGTCTACAAAGGACCGGTTGGAAAAATCGCACAATCCTCCGGACTTGACCAATTACAAGGTTTGAGTTTCGCATTCAAAGACATTCAGATGGGCTTAGGCGACTTGGTTTTCTATTCAATGCTAACTGGAGCAATGATATTTAGTTTCTCAAGTATTTTACCGGTAATAGCTTCAATAGTCGGTGTAATTATTGGCTCCATAATTACCTTCTATATGCTAGAAAAAAGAGGTATCTTCCCTGGATTACCCTTTCCAATACTGTTTGGTTTAGCTCTTGGATTAGCAACAGGATTTCTAGTTTAAGGTTTACGTATAAACCGTTTAACTGGTGTCTATTCAATACTGAATGGTGTTTTATTTGTATCAAAGGGGCAATGGTTCAAAGAGAGCGCAGATATGAACCTGGATTTAAAGCACCGTCGCCGATAAAATAAAACTCACTATACCCAACGGTGAAGCATTAAAAGACATAACCGTACCACAACTTGTTACAGAATTCCGCGATCATTAGTGCAACTAAAATGAAAACTCATACCGCAACCAAAGTCACGCTGGACATGAAGAACATGTTTGAGCTATTACCCGATAAATTGAAACTAAAATAGCACGCACGAGGAATAAACAAAGTCATAGCTGACATAAACACTTTCCTAAAACCCCAATTGACAGTAATCGACGGTTTTGTTGCCATGGAGGACAGAGATCCAACTGATGATCAATCAGTAAAAAGGAACTTAATATTAGCAGAGACCTATACAGTTGCAACTGGTGCTACATGCGTCCGAATTATGGATATCGACCCACACTAAACCAGTCACATACGCACTGCTCACCAAAAAGGTTTGGGCAGTATAAATGACATCGACGTAGTGGGGACAATGATTGAAGAAGTTAGGTCCCCCTTTAAACGAAGCTGGTAAACATAGATCCCAAAATAAAAAGTTGCTCGCCGAACAATTTCAAAAGTAAACTACAAAAGTTAACCTTCAATGTATATACCTGCATGTTAACAACAAATAAAAGACCAATCAGATGTATCGCCTATCGAGAGGTTAATAATCATGTCTGAACGTTTTGCCAAAAAATGGGAAGCAAAAAGAGAAGGCGACTCACTATCAACATCAATTAAAAACACTATACAAAAGCCTCCACCCCTAAAACCTGCACTCGATGCAGCAACT
>JAAZFA010000180.1 GCA_012511995.1 Thermoproteota archaeon
GAATCAGTACTCAAAAGTTACATGCACGCGGACCGATGAGCATTCAACACCTCACAACTACAAAGTATGTTGTGATAGGAAACGGGCAAATACGCAAATAACTAATTTTGAAATTACATAGCCGTATACACCATTTTTTATCCCTATTACTATAGTGAAATAACAGCCTTTAAAGTACAACTTAATCCAATTTTCAAGAGAATAATAACCACAAAAAGTATCGAAAAAAGGAAAGAAGAGTTAGGGGATTGCCCATGGTAGTTGTGGAATCATTGGATGGATTAACTGCAACACAATATCTGGGAATAAACCCAAGATAAAGATCGCTGCAACCAAGATGAAGACAGGTATTAGAATGCGCTTGTCTTCTTTGATGGCAGCCATATCTTTTGCTGGTTTACCATACATTACGTTTAGGAGACGGAAAATATATGCCGTCTGCAACACACTCGTCAAGACTCCAATTACTGCTAACCATGTTAGTTCGACACTGATAGCTGCAGTAAAGACAAAGTATTTTGCGAGGAAACCACCCAAGGGGGGAATACCTGCAAAGCTCAAACCAGCTATGACTAGAGCTAAACTTGTTAGGGGCATCTTCTTGCCCAACCCAGCAAAGTCATCAATGGTATGAAATCCTTTGCTATTCATGATACCGACAGCCATGAATGCAAGAGCAGTAGTTAAACCGCCTATCAAGAAGAAGTACAAATTGCCTGCTAAACCTAGTTCTGTGGCGCTTGTAATAGCGACAAGATTGTAACCGACATCAGCGACGCAGATGTATGCGACAAGACGTTTAATGTTATGTTGTATCAGGGCAAAAAGGTTGCCGACAATCATAGTTAACGCTGCCATCGCAGCAAGCATCAATGTCCAATTAACTATACCACCGACCGAAGGCGGTAAAATGATGAAAAGTAGAATTCGAATTAGTATGTAATAACCGCCTTGATCTACTAGAGCTGAAAGAAAAGCTGCGGATGGTGCGGGTGCAGCCGTGTATGCGTCAGGCAACCAGAAGTGGAAAGGCACAATGGCAGCTTCGATCGCATATCCTGTCACAATAAACACAAATGAGATTATAAGTAAGTTCATGTCGCTACTTGCAAGTACACCAATAGCCTCTCTTAGGGCGATATAGTTGAGAGTACCTGTTAAGCCATAAACGATAGAGAGTCCAAGAAGAACGAATGCAGATGCGATGATAACCATAACTAGATACTTTAAGGTTGCATTGACACTAAACGCATTCTTACGATACATCATCAGAAATGCGGCAGCGGCTGTTGCTGCTTCCCAGAATATGAAGAAGGTTAGAAGATCACCTGCGAGAACAGCACCGACTATTGCACCTGTAAGCATGAGCATAATTGCTATGTATCTATCTGTAGGGTGATCACAGGTGTCAACGAAGAAAACGGTATACACAACGACCACCGAGCTGATTGCAACGATAATAATCGCCATGTAGATTGATACAGCATCTATTAGGAATGAAGTACCGATTGCAACGTCAAGAGTCCCATCTAAAGTTAAGTTTATGATACCCGGATCAGATATACTGTAATAACTCAAAACTAAATTAACAACAGTTAGTGCTGCAACAGCAAAGACTACAACAACCCATGCTACTGAAAGCGCAGTCTTGTAGGTATTTTTGCGTATTGCCTTAAAGAGTGGAATCGTTAATAACGCGGCTACTACGAAGGTAACGATCGGTAATATTATATCAATAAATGTTGTCGCCATTTTATACCACCGGACCAAATGTTACTGTTTGAATTAGCTGCATAAAGAGGGTTGGATAGACTCCGATTATAACGACCAGTACAATCAAGAGCGCAAGTGCAAATTTCATGTAGTTTGGCACATCTACAATTTTGTGTATATGTGCATCTAGTTTGTTAACTACAACGCCATTATTTTCTAATAAATTATTCTCATCATGAGATCCATTTCTATCTTCGATCATTTTTAGTTCATTTTTACTTCGACCCAGAAATACTTTAGAGATGAATCTCAAGGAGTATGCTAACGAGAATACAGTTGCAATCAGCATCAGTGCTGTTGGTATAATATAGAAGCTATCAACTGTTAAGATCTGGAAGGCACCCACAAACATGAAGAATTCACTGATGAAACATGCTAATGGGGGTATACCAGCAATGCTTAGTGCGGCGATTGTGCCTGATACAGCTGAAAAGGGCATTTTACTTGCCAAACCACCCATTTTGCGAATATCGCGTTCTTCAGTTTGATGCATCACACCGCCAGCAGTCAAGAAGAAAAGACCTTTGCTTGCTGCATGAGTAATAATATGCAATATTGTACCAACAACGGCAATTGCTGAAGCAGATGCTAACAACACTGTATCACCGTTTGCGAGAGCTACCGGAAACAATGAAAGCCCAAACATTATGTAACCCATATGAGCTATGCTGGAATATGCGATGACACGCTTTATGTCGTTTGCAGCTAATGAGAGCAATGAACCATAAAAGGCAGTAATTACACCAAAAATAGATAAAACATGTAAAAATTCTGTCCCAAAGGCCACTCCGACAGCTGGGAAAACCATACCAAAAGATATACGAATGATTGCATACGCACCTGCACTGATAATGACACCGCTAAGCAACGCAGACATTGGAGCGGGTGCTTCTGAGTGAGCATCTGGTAGCCACATATGTACCGGAAACACCGCCATCTTCACTGCGAAACCTGCTGTTAATGCTATTAATACCCATTTAACTATATCTGGCGCTGCAGTCATTAGTGCTGTCTGCGCTTGAAGCATATCAGTATAACCAGTTAACCAATATACGGCGCCTATACCTAAGAGAACGAAGACTGCGCCTGCATGTGTAAATATGAAGAGTTTTAGAGCCGATTTGTAGCTATTGCGATAGCCCCATTCTCCAACTATGAAGTAAGCGGGTACTAGCATGAGCTCCCAGCAAAAGTAAAAGAGAATCAAGTTGCTGGTTAAGAAAACACCGATTAAGCCTACACTAAGCATGCAGAGTAGAGCATAATATACAGGCAGATTCTTTTTTCCCGCCATATAATTGATTGAGTACAAAGATGCAACAAAAATCAGTATTAAACTGATGAGTGCAATTGAAACACTAATGCCATCCGTAAAAAGTGTGAACTCTGTTTGGATGATTGTTGGAATCCAAGTGTATGTTTCAATGTATTGATGTGAAGTACTGTGTAATATCTCAGGAATTGTCGCAGCCACTAGTATCATATTAAGGACTGCGATTGCAGCAACAAAAATCGCTGCTGCTTTGGGGGATTTCTTTCCAGCTAAGTAAACGAAGGGTATACAAATTGAAGTTATTGCAAATACAGATAGTAATAGTGGCAACGTCATTTTTTTACACTCCTACCATTCCTACAGTTAACAAAATCAACAATATGATTAGTACAAAACCAATAACAGCAGCTGCAATATAGTTACGGAAGCAATCTGAGGGACCTCTCTTAAGAACCCTTACACGATTAGGTTCTGCAGCTTGACCAATATCTGCACCTAATTTATCAGGAGCCCGGCCGAAAAACGCATTTTCAAAACGGGTAAGATATTCTGAGAATTTGTTTATTCCATTAGCAATTC
>JAAZFA010000181.1 GCA_012511995.1 Thermoproteota archaeon
TAACTGGGCTGAGGTTGTGGTTACGCATAATTATGGTGAAACTTATAAATGGTATACCTATGACCCAGACGAGGGAGCCTGGATATTGTGCGGAGATAAAACTACAGCTTCCACTGCAACTGACACCTACGTTATGATGTTAGATGGCACAAGTGATAGCAGTGGTTACCATTACGATATATGGATAAACAACAAATGGTATAGACGAGCGCATTTGCCCAATCTTTACGTCCAAGCTGGTTTCCAAAAAGAAGTATACTGTGACAGCGGACAGTTTACCAATGACGTATCAAATGCTGTTTTCTACCGTTGCTGGCTCAATAACGGCCAAGGATGGTCATACTGGACAAGCAATGCTCAATGGAGTTCATCAATGCCCGTGCGAGAATCTCACTTGATGGGTGCTTTAAGCTACAACTGGCAAACTTGGGTACAAAATTAGACAACAATTACTTCACTTTTTTTCTGTCCTAAACAACATACAACCCGTTCTAAAGACAATACGTTTTCTCCTGGTGCGATGGATTCTTTTATGTAGCCAGTCAATTTAGAAACTTGATCAGAATATGCTGTCCTAGTCACTAGTACACCACAAAAAAATTTGGAGTTTTTGTAGTCAAGAAAGTTTGACGAAAATGCTTATTAAACGAAAATTAAGAAGCATCCAATTGGAGGACTAAAAAGATGAAAAAAATTTTTATTGTCAGTATGCTGCTGATAAGTTTGATGGCGCTTTCAACGACATCTTTGGTCTTCGGAAACTTCGCTTCTGCTAGTACTTGCGCAGCCAACTTTCTGCCAAACTATGTTGCTCCAGTTGACACCCCAAATGAAATGGCTCTATCCGAAGCAACTGCCGACTATATAGTATCTGTACTAAACAGTAAATATCCAATATACAATCCTCGTGGTTCTATCTGTACAGACACTGATTTCAAAAACTATCTCGGGTACCTACAAGCCTATGACAATGCGGTAGTCTACACCAAAGGCCACCGCAACGCCGAAACATGTCCCTACGGCAATAAACATATAGGGCTCATTATGAATAATGGCGCTACCGTATGGGATCGTCAAATCTACCCAATAGATTCGTCAAAAAACGTTCACACATTTGTATGGCACTGCGAAACTGCAATTATGCCACCAGGTTCACACTATGATACAGATGGATGCTATGGTTTACCTGCTGCCTTTACACACAACCTCAACATACCTCTGTGGGGCAGTACCGGTACACAAGTTTACTTAGGCTGGACCAACAACGTACCACCTTACCCGTACCCTGAACAACGAGGCGGATCACCCCAATACGAATGGACCATCAACCCAAGCTATAACTACGCACAAGTCGCAGCTTTCTACTACTATTACATGGGTCAAAACTATCAAAACTCAGCTGCCCTAATCTCAATGGCTACCGCAATATATGGCACATCTTTCCAAAACACCTACCTAGCAAACTGGCTAGACGTTTATGGAAACATGTACCTGACACTACCTTAGGAGGAAAAAAGATGAAAAAAGAAATAACAAAAATCTTCGCACCATTGCTTGTTTTGCTAATTGCAACTTCCTTTTTTGGAGCTTTTTCAGCTTCAGTTGCAGGTCAAACAGCCGCTGCCCAAGGTAACGTGCCGGCTCCTACACCAGCAACGGGGACAACTCCACCGTTGGATCCAAGCCAAACAGCCGCTGCCCAAGAGAAAGCTATGAAGATCATAAAAGACGTGATGTCAGTAGACCTATCAAAATACAAAATCGAACTCAAAATCAACTCAATAATGGATGGATCACCACTAACCGATGATAACCGAAAAATAACTAACCTGATGTATGCACTAACTCCAATAGAAAGTAAAGACGAGAATAATGTCATAGAGGTCTATTTTGCTGTTGAAAAAGACGTAGTAACGAACTATTTCATTACACCAGTGACCTCGCAAGTTATCACCACCACGCAATATGCTAACCCAGAGGAGGTAGTGAAGGGTTTTCTTGAAAAATACCAAACCTACACCACCATTGATTCAGGCAATCTAATAGCAACGCTGGATAAAGCCGATCTATCAAAGAATTTCACAACAGACAAAGAAAATACGAAACTTGTGGTTTCTAATTCTTTGTTTGGGACAAACGAGCAGACAACATTAAGATGGACACATACAGTTAACGGTGCAGACTATACCGCGTTAGAAATTGGCGTTAATGCAAAGGGCGCTATAATTTCAGTGTATGATACTAGAGCGCTGTACTCAATTGGTGACACGTCGATAAACATCTCAAAAGAGCAAGCAATTGACGTAGCTTTAGAAAACTTGAAGGATTACTCTTATGACCTGTTTGATGGCGTCGTAGTGAGTGACTTTAAGGTGTCTAGAGACAACATTGTAGCCACATTACTTACGAGCCCTGTTGATTATAAACTTCGGCCTTACTGGGACCTCAGAATGATGCTAGATGAAGTTTATCCTGGCGGTGTACAGGGTATCACGGCATTCATTTGGGCTGATACTGGGGAAGTCATATCATACAGCAACATGGCATTTGGCGGCGATTACACTGATAACACAAACTACACTGACGCTGAGGCAACATCACCTAACTATACTTTAACAGCTGTAATGGCA
>JAAZFA010000010.1 GCA_012511995.1 Thermoproteota archaeon
ACTTGTTATTGGAAAAACTTGACCTAAATCAGTTAAGTTCAACAGAAATGGGTTTTCAATATAGTGCTGCACGAATTGTTTGAATCCAAAGCCATCCAACACTAAAAGAATCACTTTGTTTATTCCTTTTAAGTCCATTTCAAGTTGTGTTGTTAATGGTGAAATAGATTGTTTTTTTTTGGTGTGAAATATGTTTAACACTAGATTGGGGATGTTAGAGATACATTTTGTCTTATATTGTGGATAGATAAAACCTGATGTTGAAGGTGGTAATTTAATTTCTTTGGTTAACATCTATTCGCCTGACACTATTTGAAACTAGTGTATCTTGAGAAAGCTATAATTGATATAAAGTTTGGGTATTAGTGTGTTCTAACTGCTGAGTTACCCTTTTGAAGGCTGGTATAGTACCTTTATATCCTGAAATGTGGTGAAAACAAAATATGAACGATCAGGTAATCACTTTGCCAGATGACCGTAAAATAGGATACGCTGTCGTTGGCAAAGGAAAACCAGTTATCTATTTTCATGGCACTGCCAGTAGCCGATTAGAAGTACTGCTACTAAAAGACATAGCAGAAAAAGCGAGTTTAAAAATAGTTGGTATAGACAGACCTGGCTATGGATTGTCCACGTATCACCCAAGAAAACATCTGCAAGATTTCAATAAAGACTTAAACTATGTAGCTGATTGTTTGGGTTTTGATCATTTTGCGATTCTGGGTTGGTCTGGTGGAGGCGTATTTGCGCTTGCATTTTTAGCCCAGTACTATGAAATTGTCACTAAAGCAGTTGTTGTTAATACTCCTTTTTTGCCTTTCGATGCTTCTAAAGCACATAGCTTCCCTTTCTCGAAGTACCTCATGAAGGCCCCTTTTATTGGTGCTCTTGCTGTACGCCAATTACGTCGTCAGTTGCTCAAAGCAAACGGCGAAATTTCCGTTTTTTTAGGTTCAAAACAAGGAAAACAGTTGCTACAAGGGTACAGTCAAACAGATTTGCAGTTAATATCTGACCCAATATGGGCTCGCTTAATGTATCAATCCATGGCTGAGGGTTTTCGTCAAGAAGACGGCGTTAAAGCTGTAGTTGAGGAACACATGCTTTTCTTAGAGCCGTATGATTTCTCTTTTGAAAAAATTCCTATGAATAAACTCGTAATCTGGCAAGGTGAAGCAGATAAGACATGTAATATTAATAATGGGCGTACAATCGCCGGTATGATTAAAGATAGCCAATTAGAGATTTTCAAGGGAAAAGGTCACTGCGTTATGTTTGAATATAAAGAAAAATTGGCTAATGTTTTGCTCGTATAACTGCGAAGCCAGTGGATAATCTCCGAGATCGGTAGCTAAGCCTATTGCAGCCGTAGCCCTAGATTGGCGGCAGTAGTTATCCTCTGTACTTTTGTCCTTTTCAGCCCAAATAGTGACTGCACTAATAAAGCCGATACCTGCTGCAATGCCCGCCGCTATTCTTTCAGGATACGCACTTAAACCAATTGAAATTATAGTAAATAGACATGCTCCGAGAGACATTATCATGTGTGTTCTTAGTCCTGCCGGTTTATGGATTGCTTCACGCTCGATACCTATAATAGCACTTAAAAACTGCCAAAATCAAGCTGACTAAAGTATAAAAGTTAAAACTCATAATTAACCTAGAACAATATTTAGTATAAAAATACGTTTATTAACTGTAAGAATGCACCTTTGGTAGCAATATTAAACTTTATTTTGTCAAAGGACAAACTCGCAACGTGTTTTTCCAAATAGATGATACACTGAAACTATGGTTTATTTTAAAAAGTTAATTATCGAGTAAAGTTTTATACCGAAATAGTTATCGTTTATGTGCAAGCAAGTTTTTATTTCATTTTGCAAATTAAAGATAGACGGTCGAGAGAGGA
>JAAZFA010000011.1 GCA_012511995.1 Thermoproteota archaeon
AATGAAGGTAAAAAGAACAGTGAACTGTAATGTTTCTTAGCTTTGTCCATTGAATGGTTAAGGGAGTCTTGCGGTTGAGGCGGCATTTTCTGTCTTGATTATGGAAGAAGAGAGCCCTATTAAAATTTAGCTAACCTATTGTTTGCCAATAAATACATAATTTGTTATAACATAAAGAGTCCAGTCTTTTGTTTTGTATTAAAGGTAGCAAAGGTTTTAGTATAAAAAGGCGTGTTTTGTCTTTTGCAGTGTAGAATAGTCCATGCTTTTAGAGAGTAACTGTTTTATCTCTAGTAGGTGTATCTTTGTATTCCACGAAGTTTAAAATATGCCAGATAAAGGATTGCCCCCATCTATCTTCCTTATGCTTGAGCGGAATGTGGGCAAAAGAATCAGAGTAGTGGTTGAAGCTGCTTACGGTTTTGAAGGTACCTTAGTAGCAGTTACGCATCAACCATCAGGCATATGGCTATCTGAAGCAGAAGGAATTGTTTTGCGATCTACGATTGCTCAGCCTATTCCACAGGTTGCTAGTCGTGAAGAAATGAGTGAACTCTTTTTGAACCTAAATAGTGTTCAAAGAATTGAAGTGTTGCACACTACGCCACCAAGAAGTGGCAGATAAGAAGAAGAGTTAGAAAAGTTTAGAAGAAAACTTTAGCTAAAACTGAAACAACGATTAATGAAACTGCTAAAACTACAAGAAGTTCTGGGCGTACCTTTATCCCTTCGGTTTCTTCCTCAAAAAAGCGAAGTAAACCTGCACTTGCAGCCGGCATCGGACCAGTATCGCGTTTCTTTTTACGCATCCCCATAGTGATTCATTTCCTGTGTTGGTGTATGCCTATTGAATTTTTGACCTAATTAATGTTGTGCCAACTAAGTATTGAGGATTCGAATGATAAATTTGAAATTCCCTCGTCAGCTAGCCATAAAAAGTTAAATGTATGATAACGGTCAAGGCGAAAGTATGACGATAAGACAAATAGAACTAAAAAAACAGACGTGTTGACTCTGAATTAAAATGGAAATTTCAATAAACTGTGTTTTGTTGTGAAAACTCTTTTAGAGGGAAACACAAACATAATTGCGGAGCCGGGGTGGCGGAGTGGTTATCGCGCCAGCCTCGAGATCAAACAAAGGGGCGCCAGATCAACTTGGCAAGATAGCTGGTGGGCTTCGTGCCCGCAGGGGTTCGAGTCCCTTCCCCGGCGCCAACACCATTAAAAACCATAAGGGTAAACTCGCGTTTTTCACTTTATCATTAATTCCTCGATTCGGTTCCATTGCTCTGAGGTAAGCCTAAAATTTGTGCCTCGCGGGGTCATAAAAACCTGCATATCCAAGAGTACTTTATCTTGGCGACATTTTTCTTGAAGAAGTGGTTTCTCTAGAAATACTTCCGAGTATTCTACATATGCACTAAATTTTTCTTGAAACTTGCTTATACCATTAATATTGACAAAAAAATTCTTTTGGTCCGGGTTAAGAGGACTCTTTGCAGGATTTGTCATTATCTGACCTAACGCATAAACTCCCGCTTTCTGTCCTGAACTCCAAATGGCAACCAAGTCGTTTTTACGGATAAGTTTAGAATACTGGCATACTAACCACTGTTCAGGCGCTCGTGACTCTTTTATCCTTTCAAACCATTTGTACATTGAAGGGTTAAACTGAAAAAGCCAATGTTTTGGCAAGAGTCTGATGTTAAGTAGTGTTCCACACTTCAGACAGAAACGACGATTCTTATATTGCTCAAGGGAAGCTATTTTTTTGCATTTTCTGCATTCAAACTCGACTTTA
>JAAZFA010000182.1 GCA_012511995.1 Thermoproteota archaeon
AAGGCAGAGTCGCCTTTGCCGTAGTCCCAGACATAGAATTTGCGTATCTCATCAACTCTTGCTAAGCCCTCGGAGAAATAAATCCTGTTAGCGCCATTTCTCATCTGCCCTTTAACCATAACTTCAACAGTACCCTTAATCGCAATATCTAACCTTTCCCTATAAGCAATATCGTGAATCATCGTCTGATGCTTTGTTCTGCAGAATGCACGGTCGAAGTAGTAGCGTGGAAAAGTTTCAGGTTCCTGATTTGAGAATACTTCTATTAGGTAGCGATGGTACGACCAAAACCTGTCGGGGTTCACTATCAAGACATGCGGTATATTTCTCCTCTTTAACACACGAGAGATGTGTTTGAGTGTCTCGGATTTTAGTGTATTTTGATTGAGGCTCAATAAGGGTATTGGCTCATCCATACTTTTTGTTTACCCATTAAGCTTTAAAGCGTTTACGACTATCAAGCACCGTAGTTACAACTGGAGCTCCTTAATTTGGGAATAAATTTTTATGCCATCATGGCTGATACAGGGACGATTAAGGGTTGGCATGCCATAGCCCAAACTGCCCTTCTCGAAAAACCCCTGTTAACCCTTAATCATGGCGCGTCAACCCATGTGTGCCATCAAACCCTTCTAACCACTAACCTGAAAGAAGAACAACAACAAACCAAAATGCACCAGTGTTGTTGTTCTTTCGATTATTTCCGTTTCTTAGCTAGGGGCTGAAAGAAGAAAAAATAACTGCTTGCCAACAGCGTTTTTTCTTCTTCCAACTAAAAGAAGAAGACAACAGGTTGCGCTGCGAGTCATTGTCTTCTTCTTCTTTTTCAAGCTACCGTTTTAGTCTTAAGTTGAAAGAAAAAAAGGGCTTTGCCGTGGAAAATAAGCTGTTTTTTCTTCTTCTCTGGAAAGAGATAGGTAGCCTGCAAGAAAAAAAATATTTTTTTATTCCTTCTACCGCTGAACCGTTTCGACTATTTTGGTGATGTTTGCTCTTGCTTTAGATACTTTCTCCATTCTGCAATAGCTTTGAGACCTTCTACATGGTCCCTTTCAAGCCTGTCAAGAAACTCGTCCCTTTTTGCTCTAAGTTCATAATCGCTTTCAACAACAGCCCATATCCTCTCCAGTTGCTGCCATTGTTGCTTGCCCAAAAACTCCTTAACATGCTCCACTGGAAGAGCCATGAAATTAAAGCCTAAAGCCGTCACATCAAAAGCAGCTCTACGGGCAGGCTCCTCCGACTTCCGAAAAATATTAATCATGTCTGCTCCTCTCAAGCCTGCTACTACCATGAGCATATTATATTGTTGACTATGGAATTGAAACTCAGCAGTCACAGCCGAAGCTACTCTAGCAAGCATGTAAGGTTCGCATTTTGCCTTAACGAACTTTTCCCATTTCTTGAAAACAAGCAACATATCCTCATGCGCTTTAGCAACCTCTTTTATGTCTAAACTGGAAAAGTGTCCGTTCCAGTAGAAAATTAATCCGTACAAGTTTGCGCTGTAAATTCGTAGCTCTTTTCCTCTGGGCGCAGTTCTTTCATGATGATAATCTACTAATCCTTTCTCGATAAGTTCAGTTATCGTTCTGAGAATGGTCGAGTAGTTTTTTCCAGTCTCCTTAGCGATTTCCTCTACTGATGCTTCTTTGTGATGAGCAAGGTATCTTAGGGGCGTGAGTATGCTTTCCATTTTTTTGCTTACTTTTGTGTTTGCTTTTTTATTATGCGTAGACATGCCTTTACCATGCATAAAAAATGTTAATGTTGGATGTAAACCTACTTACGCGTAGACACGCATAATGGAGAATCAAGTATGCCCATAATCAGAAACATCCTAAACCTGGGTCACAGCAAAGCAGTCACCATACCTAAATCATGGCTAACAAACGCCCGAAGACCAAACAGGTAGGAAAGTAATCGCGCTATCAATGGATGTCAGCGACAATATAACTCTGCAGCCAATCTTTGAGAAGGAAACCAAAACGACTCAACACAAACAGACAGTAGGTTGATGGGAAAATGGCTGGACTTACAAATAAAACTCCTGACGGCATATTTGGCGAAACGAATTGTAAGTCCTGCCTAAATGAAGAAGTCAACGCTGTTCTTTTGAACCCATCAAAACCACTGATTTTTGTTCGTTATTGTGATCATGTCCTGTATAATCGGGCTTCTGCTTTTTTGATGCAGCCGCAAGTTAGAGAGGTCGTTGGGTGGTCCATCTCTGAATGTGACCAGCATATGACCATTAGCTGGGATCAAGATGATAGGTGCCAGCCAGCAGACGAAAAGGAGGCCTCTTAAATTATGGTTGAGGCTGAGGTTCAGGGAAAAGCGTCCGCCTCTCCAGGCATACTTGGCAGTAGCAGCGTTGACGTCGATACATGCCACTTTCGTACTGATTTTGACGCTGAGACGCTCTCAAATGAACCTCAACCAAACATTACCATGACTATACCCGCGGATAGCCATGATGTACGCAGTAAGACGGTTCAATGCCCCGAGTGCAACAGCTTTAAGGTATTCCGAAATGGCTTTGCGGACAGCAATTTTGACGTGAAAATCCAGCGCTATGTCTGCCGGTCATGTGGACGTCGCTTTTCCGATTCAGACGACCTGAAGCGGGCTAAACGGGTTGCAGATAGCTATTTTCCGACGTTGAATTTAAAAACTAAGGGCGCTAATACTGAGAGTAGCCAAGTATGCGTCTTAAAGAAAGATGCGAAAAACTTGACACTCGAAACGCCTGAAAAAATCAGCGTTTTGCAGGGAGAAAAACAAGTAGCCCGCGGAATAGATCTTATCATCAAAGACTTCCAGTGGCAACTCAAAATAGAAGGCAAAGTGGACGTCACTATCAGAAACTACGGCTACTCGCTACTACGGCTCTCAAAGCTAGGCGTCGACCTATTCAACCCTGAATCCTTCAAAGAAGGCATGGCATTCAACGATACCCTGAAAAAGATGACGCCTATAAGGCGGCATGGATTGACCAAAGCCTACAAAAGTTTCCTAGCACACAACGGCATCAAAGCAGACATACCTAAAATCAAATTCAAACGCAAAACCCCCTACATACCGCCCAAAGAACACCAAGACCAGCTATTCTCACATTGTAGCCATCAAATGGCGGCTTTCTGCTTTACAATGCAAGCAACAGGCGCCAGACCTATTGAAGCTCTTAGAATCGAATGGAACGATATCGACAAACCCCACAAGCGAATTAACATCAACCATCCAGCCAAAGGCGGCAACAGTCGAAGCATCCCAGTCAGCGAGCAACTCATAGAAATGCTGCTGGCACTACCACACCTCAACGGTAAACTGGTCTTCACCTACGGAACAACCGACAACGCAGGAACAGTCTTCAGACGAATGCGCCGCCGAGCCGTCAGACAATTCGGCAACCCAGAGCTAAAGAAGATCAGCTTCTACAGTTGCCGATACTGGGGAGCAACCAAAGAACGCCACGCCAAAGGCAATCCCGACGCCGTTCAATACCTGCTGGGGCACAGCTCCTTAGCCTACATTCAAATCTACGTACAGCTAGCCGCTCAATGCTTTGGCGACCAAGAATACGACGTCATAGAAGTCAGAGATGCGCAGACACTAAGAGAAGTCGGCAGAAAAGGCTATGAAAAATATGGCGAACTCAACGGCGTTCTCTACTATCGCAAGCCAAAAACGGATTGATGTGACATGAAAAACCTAAATACACCGTGTACCACTAAGAAACCGCTATCGCATTTAGCACCGTGTATTAGTAGTTTTCCATGGAAAAGGGCTCGTAGCCTAGCACGGATTAAGGTGTCGGCCTTCGGAGCCGGAGATCGAGGGTTCAAATCCCTCCGGGCCCGCCATCAAACCATTTAGTATCTCCATTCCTGC
>JAAZFA010000183.1 GCA_012511995.1 Thermoproteota archaeon
CAATAATAGCAAGAACACACCAGAAGACTTTCATAAATAAAGATGCAAATCTGCTTGTCAGTTTTCAGAAGAATTCAGGTTATGACTCGTATAAAAAAGATCAAGCCTATAATGCTTCTGTTGGTGTTGAGGCTGAATTTGCATATACAACAGCTTTAAAAATATTGCTTGAGAGAAAGAGTAATAGATTTAATATTAGAGGTAAACAAAAGAGTGGAACCACATTTCTTTTTTGGGCTGATAAACAAAATGTACTGGAAGAGAATTTTTGCTTTTTCTTCAATACTTCTTTTCAAACGGATAATCCTGACAGAGAAGTGAAGACTATAAAAGCGGCTTTAGAATCAATTTTCACTGGTCGCTTGAATGACGAAGGTAATATTAAATTTCATATTCTTGGTTTATGTCAAGGTGGTGGCTCGCGAATAGCAATCCGATTATGGAAAACAAATACTGTAAAAGAATTTGCCCTGCATATTAAAAAACACTTTGAAGATTTGGAAATAATTTCAGATTCTAAATCTCAACTGGACTATTTCAATCTTTACAGTCTTTTATCCAATATTTCATTAAAGAATGACATCGATAATTTGCCTACGAACATTCATGGAAGCGTAGTTGATAGTATTCTCGATAGTAGAATCAAATATCCCGACACGCTCCAGCAGCAATGTATACGGCGAATAAAAGCAGAACAAGATGTTAACCGTATCAAAGCGGCAATTCTTAAAGCTTATTTAAACAGAAAAGAAACCAATAATAATTCAAACGAAAAACTCATTACTATGTCACTCGATTTAGACAACAAAAACCAGGGCTACCTGTGTGGCAGGCTGTTTGCTGTCCTTGAAAAAATTCAAGAAGATGCACAGGGAACAGCAAATATCAGAGAACGATTCTACGGTGCTTTTTCAAGTACGCCAGTAACAACGTTTAGCACGTTGATGAAATTGAAAAATCACCATTTGGCAAAAATTGGTGGAGGGGGCAAAACCTATTACGAAAAGATGATTCAGGAAATTATGACCGGAGTTAGCAGTAATGGCTTGCCAGCTCATCTATCGCTAGATGACCAAAGCCGCTTTGCAATTGGCTATTATCATCAACGTCAAGATTTATTCACTAAAAAAGATAAAAACAATTAAAAGATAGGAGATTATATTATGAGCGAATTAATTAAAAACCGGTATGATTTTGCTTTATTATTTGATGTTACTGATGGGAACCCAAATGGTGATCCCGATGCTGGGAATCTACCACGGGTAGATGCAGAAACAGGAATGGGTTTAGTTACTGACGTATGCTTAAAACGTAAGGTGAGAAATTATGTTCATATCGTGAAAGGAGCTGAAAGGCCTTTCGATATTTTTATTAAAGAGAAAGCAATTCTTAATCAATTGATTGATGAATCGCATGAGCAAGAAGAAGTAAAGTCAAAAGAAAAAAATGGAGATAAGACTGAAGTGGCAAGAAAATGGATGTGCAGCAACTATTTCGATATACGTACATTTGGAGCAGTAATGAGTACGGGTAAAAATGCTGGTCAGGTACGTGGTCCTGTTCAAATGACTTTTGGTCGTTCTGTAGATCCTGTTGTTGCTCTCGAACACAGCATTACCCGAATGGCTGTGGCTACTGAAGCCGAAGCTGAAAAACAAGGTGGCGACAACCGCACCATGGGGCGCAAATTTACAGTTCCGTATGGATTATATTATTCAAAAGGTTTTATCTCTGCTCATTTGGCAGCTCAAACAGGTTTTGATGAAGTTGATCTTGAGTTATTCTGGGAAGCACTAAAAAATATGTTCGACCACGATCACTCTGCGGCACGTGGAATGATGAGCACCCGTAAGCTAATTGTTTTCAAACACTCAACTGCCTTGGGTAGCGCTCCTGCACATAAACTCTTCGATGCAATCAATATCCAAAAGAAAGATCAATCCAAACCATCACGTACTTTTGATGACTACACTATAACAATTGATAAATCTTCCATTCCGGAAGGTGTTGAAGTAATTGAGATGCTTTAATGAATTTGAACTAAAATGAGGGTGTGCCACTATTGACACACCCTTGTTTATGACAAAACCTACAATTATAAATTCTTTAATCCCAATTCAATTATTTCGAATGGTTGCCATTGGGACAGATAATTAACATATTATTAGGGAGCACATTTTTAAATAGGACTTCGACTAAGAATTGAATTAGCTTTGTTTTGATGGGAAAGAATATTAATTATTCAGAAGATGAGTTTCTTCTTCTTTCAGGGATTCAGCACTTTGCCTTCTGTCCTCGGCAATGGGCCCTGATTCATATTGAACAGCAATGGGCCGAGAATGTAAAAACCACTGAAGGAAAGCACCTGCACGAGCGAGTTGATGATCCCTTTTACAAAGACTCATCGAACGAGTTGGTTGTTTGGCGTTCCTTGAATTTGATATCATACAGGCTGGGTCTTACCGGGCGTGCCGATGTGGTTGAATTCAAAAGAAGCGATACAGGCATAAAACTGCCCGGAAAAGCTGGAGACTGGACGCCTTATCCTGTTGAATACAAACGTGGCAAGCCTAAGCCAGACGAACGTGACGAGGTTCAGCTCTGCGCTCAGGCTATATGCATGGAGGAAATGTTTGGTGCTGAAATCCCTGAAGGTGCCTTGTATTACGGTGAAATCAGACGTCGTACGGTTGTGCAATTAAATTCGGGACTTCGAGCCAAAGTGGAGAATTATGCCAACGAAATGCATCGATTGTTCGAGCAGGGTATTACACCTGCACCACTCTATAAATCACACTGTAAATCTTGTTCATTGGTCGAAGTATGCCTTCCTAAACAAATGAGAGGTTATAAATCCGCGAACAATTATTTAAAAACAGAATTGTTATGAGAAAACTATTAAACACGCTGTTCGTAACCTCCCCCGATGCTTATTTGAGCCGTGATAGTGAAAATGTGGTGGTTAAAATTGAGAACAAAGAACGCTTTCGCATACCGATTCACAATATTGAAGGTATTGTTAGTGTAGGTTTTATGGGCGCAAGTCCGTCCTTAATGGCGCTTTGTACAGAACGCAATGTTGCATTGAGTTTTATATCGGAAGGAGGTAAGTTTTTGGGCAGGGTTTCAGGATCTGTTTCAGGAAATGTGCTTCTACGAAGAAAACAATATAGAATTGCCGATGATGAAGAGGTTTCGCGTAGTTTGGCCAAACTATTTATAGCAGGCAAGGTAGCGAATTCAAAATCTGTTTTGCAGCGAGCAATACGCGATCACCAAGAAGTGGTCAATACTGTTGTGTTGGAAAAGGCAGTTATCACACTAGCCAATAAGCAAAAGCAACTTATGAGAGCAAAGAGTGCAAATGAGTTAAGAGGGTATGAAGGTGAATCGGCAATGACCTATTTTTCTGTATTCGACCAATTAATTCTTCATCAGAAAAGTGATTTTATAATGGAGGGACGGAACCGTCGCCCTCCATTGGATAATGTAAATGCCATGTTGTCATTTGTCTATACATTATTGATGCATGAAGTACGGGCCGCACTCGAAAGTGTAGGCCTTGATCCATGCGTTGGGTTTTTCCATGTTGATAGACCTGGACGTCAAAGCTTGGCCTTGGATATGATGGAAGAATTCAGACCTTGTTTGGCCGATAGGC
>JAAZFA010000184.1 GCA_012511995.1 Thermoproteota archaeon
TGGAAAAGTTTTTGGAGTTCCAATAAGAGTTCATTTTAGTTGGTTTCTTATTTTTGCATTAATAACTTGGACGCTTGCTGTTTTTTTCTTACCTTCACAGTTTCCGGGTTTGTCGTTTGCCCTTTACGGGGTCTTAGGTGCGATTTCTGCACTGCTGTTATTCATTTCTGTACTATTTCATGAGTTTGCCCACACATATGTGGCGCTCAAAAAGGGTTGCCGGTTTCAAGCATTACATTATTTTTGTTTGGTGGCGTCTCCCCGTTAGAGGTAGAACCATCTGACCCAAAAACAGAGGCACTAATGTCTGTAGTTGGTCCCTTAACCAGTTTTGCGATCGCAATCATATCTGCCGCAGTATGGGTTCTAACAGTTTTTTTTAAATTTAGGTTCAGCTATCGAAGCGCCACTCTTCTATATTGCAGTGGCCAATATTTTGTTTGGTGCTTTTAACCTGCTACCGGTTTTCCCGTTAGACGGCGGACGACTCCTAAGAGCAGGGATATGGTTTTGGAAAAAAGACTTGATACCTGCCACCAGGTCGGCGGTGACTATTAACAAAATTTTTGCTTATGGTATAATTGGTTTCGGCTTTTCTTAATTTTGTTTGTTAATTTGATTAGCGGGATATGGCTGATTTTTATTGGCTGGTTTCTTAAAAACGGGGTAGATCAAGGTTTAAAACAAACGGTTATTATGCAAGCGGTTTATGGCTTACAGGTTAGCCAAATAATGACCAAGACTGTAAAGTATGATACCAGCTGGAAAAACGGTTAAGGAAGTAGAAACTGAATATTTTGATATTACTAAACATGGCGGTTTCCCCGTCGTCGAAGGAGCCAAGATTATTGGGCTGGTCACTAGAACTGATCTTAGAAATGCAGTAGAGCAGGAAAAGAGTAACCAGAAGGTTGAGGATATTATGACGCCTCGTAATAAATTGGTAATTGCAAGTTTGCAGGAATCAGTTGCAGATGCGTTCATGAAGTTTTCAAAGTATGATATAGGACGATTACCTGTCATCGAAAATGAATCTGTTGTTGGGATTATTACACGAAGTGATGTAATTCAGGCGGTACAAATTAGAACCCGTGCACAAGGTAGTGACTTATAATAGGTTTCATAATAGTCACTTTACTTATTCTAATAGGTCTAGCAATCGACATAATCCCTTCTATAGTTAGTGTTGGAGCATTACGCTTCTGTTTATTTCAAACTTTTAGCTGAATTTCCTATTTCAAAGGTTCCACTTGGGATATCTCCCGACTTCCCTTCTTTTTAACTAGTAACTTAAAGGCTAAAACTGCTAATTCCAAAAGTTTAGTGACGGTTGGCTATTATCTACCCTAACTAATAGCAGAATTTTAAAATAACTCTTCTTGTTTATATCAGAGAAACATAAGTAAACAGGCACACAGGGGAAACAAGAAAAATGAGTGAAGGCGATACATTCTGGGTATCATTCGCAGAAAGAATTTTTGGATTAATATTAATCATAATTGGTGCAATCTTATTCTATCTGACAGTTACAACTGAAATCGGCGGATTTACGTTGTTGTTTAGCGTCTTAAGTATAATCTTAGTTATTATTGGTATATTCCTTTTAGTCATTAA
>JAAZFA010000185.1 GCA_012511995.1 Thermoproteota archaeon
AAAGAACGTAAAGCTGAAGCCCTTTTGCGTGGGGTAGCAGAAAAGACGAGTTTAACAGCAGATGAAGTTTACCAAAAAGTGCAGGTTATAGAACAAAAATACGATCTTTACGAAGCATTTGAAAAAGCAGCAATTGAAGGTCCTGAAGCCTTGACTGAGTTGAATGTTCCAGGAAACATTGCCAAAGCATTCAGTGAAGTAGCACAAGAGCGTATCCATGTAAAAATGGTTAAAGTCCGTGGTGTGCTTGAAATTAGAGTGGCTAAACCAAACGGTGTAAAAGTTATCAAAGAAGCGTTCCATAAAGCCCCCATCGGAAAAATCAAAGACGCCAAAATCAGCTTCTATGTCATCGCTGCTCCAAAATACAGTATTGAAGTTCAAGCAGAAAATTATAAACGTGCAGAAGACGTTATGCAAAAAACAACTGATCAAATTATCGGAAATATTAGCAAATCCGGTGGACAAGGCACTTTTAGAAGGGAAAAATAAAATTGGTATGGCAATTACGCAAATGCGTAAAATGCAATATGTACACTTTGCATAAAGATACTTGCCCTGTATGCGGTGGCGCAGTTAAACTTCCGCACCCTGCAAAGTTTTCACCTGATGATAAATACCTCAAATATCGTATGGCTGCGAAAAGAGGTCAAGAAGCATGAAAGAAACGTATATCAAAGAATTTACCGAAATAGCACCCAACAACCCCGTACTCATCGAAGGTCTCCCAGGACTTGGATTAGTTGGAAAAATTGCGTTACGATACCTTATAAAAACACTAAAACCTAAAAAAATTGCTTATCTTTACTCGCCCCACTTTCCATACTTTGTTCTAGTGAACAAAAAAGGTAACGTGCGATTACTTAGAGGCAGCTTCTATTATTATCAAAACACCAAAGGTCAAGACATTATTTTGTTCACAGGAGATAGCCAATCACAAACTATTGAGGGTCAATATGAAATTACTGACGCTATGTTAAGTTTCAGCGAAAAACACGGTGTGAAAACTATTGCAACTATTGGAGGCTACCGCATGGAACCTAAAGAGAAACCTAAAGTCTATATCGCTGCAACCAACCAAGATATTCTTCAAAAAGCACTTGATGCAGGTGCAACACTTTCAACCTCCGGAAGTCCCATCGTCGGTACTGCCGGTTTAATTCTTGGATTAGCTAAATTCAAACGTATTGAGGCAATATGTCTACTCGGTGAAACATGTGGTTACTTGCCTGACCCCCAAGCGGCCAAGGCAGTGTTAGAAGTTCTAAAAGACACGTTTAACTTCGACTTAGACCTCAAAGACCTCGATGAAGAAATAACTAAAGCTGAAACTATGGTTTCTAAGTTACAAGCCATAGAAGAAAAGCGTGCCATACAGGCAGAAGAAACCCGTAAACAAGACGATAAGAAAACAACCTATATCTCCTAAACGATATTTTTCTTTATTATCTCGACCGTTTTTTCTGCAGCTGTTCCGTCGCCAAATGGTGAGGTAGTTGGTAGTTCTTTTTGATTATTTAAAGCTTCATTCATCGCGGCTAAGATGCGCTTGGTGTCAGTGCCAACGACAGTAGCAAAGCCTGTTTCTACTGATTCCTGTCGCTCTGTAGAGAGACGGGTTACAAGGACTCGTTTTCGAATATTTGGTGCAGTAGCCTCCTCCTGGATTCCACCTGAATCAGTAATAATAATTTTAGAATTTTTCATAAGAATTAGGAAGTCAAGATAACCAGTCGGTGGTAAAATCAACACATTTCGCATTGCTTCCAATTTGCCGAGCATGTTATTTTCCTGAAGGCGTTTACAGGTACGGGGATGCATTGGATAAACTATGGGTAATGGCGATTTAGCGAAGACCTCTATAAAAGATTCCAAGACAACTGGGTCATCGACGTTCTCTGCACGATGTGCCGTCGCTATTGCAAATTCTTTGAATGGTATTTGCTGCATAACATCTGAGGTTTTCTCCGCAATAGGTAAATGCTCTTTAACAGCATCGATGACTGTATTGCCTGTGAGGTAGATTTTGCCCCATACATTTTCTTTCACTAAATTGGTTTTAGCATGTTTTGTTGGTGTAAAGAGATACTCAGATATGTGATCGGTTAAGCGGCGGTTATGCTCCTCAGGCATTCGTAAATCATAACTACGCAGTCCAGCTTCTATGTGGCCAATGGTAATGTTACGTTTGTTAGCTGCTAATGCTCCAGCGAGTACTGTGTTGGTATCTCCCTCTAAAAGTACGATCGATGGATTGATTTTGCACAGTAACTCATCCATCTTTGCCATGATCTCAGCCGTTTGAGCACCAGGAGAAGAAGACATGATTCTTAACCAGTAATCAGGTGATGTTAGCTCAAGATTATCGATGAATTGTTGAGCCATATTATAATCATAGTGCTGACCACAGTGGACAAAAACAGATGGTATCCTTGATTTTTTCAGGGCTCTGATGATTGGGGCCATCTTTATTATCTCAGGTCGAGTTCCGGTGACTATAACAACTGGTTTCATAGAGTTGCATCCTGCTTAAGTCTTCTTTAGGCATCCTTCCCGTGGCTCATAAATCGTGCCTTCACGTAGCAACTGGCTCAGCATACGTTCAATTTCGCCTCTAGGGATCTTGTGTTTTGTCTCCAACTCATTAACCAACGTGTCACGTTCGACCATACCTGTTACTTTTTCCATTTCTATTATGGTTGAGAGAACGGTGCCTAAGCGGTCGCGGATACTCTTGGGTCGACCAGTCATAATTAAGTCTATGTCGACTTTAAAATTGGATAAGTCGATGCCGACTTCTTCTAATGAACGTTTCATGATAGAGATAGCTGCTTCTGCATCTTCTGGTGTTACTGTAGGTCGCAAAGCTACACGCGCGCGAGCTTCGGCTACTCGAACAAGCGACTCCAGTTGTCGCGCAGTAATAGCGACTGGTGAACCTTCTGTTTCACTGGCTGAACGCATAGCTAAATAGAAGTCGCTTAATCGTTTTAGGGATTCCTCGCCGAGTTCTGGTTTGATGTTTTTAGCGTAACTTACGTATTTACGTAACATTTCAGCGTTAACTTGGGCTTCTACTGGGCTAATTCCCCGTCTATGCATTTCAAGAATGTGCTTAGACATTTTTTTATCAGATTCTTTATTGGGTATATCGCGTAATACAAAGATAAGGTCGAATCGTGAGAGAATAGTTACAGGTAACGAGATGTTTTCTGCAACAGTTCGGTTAGGTTCATACCTTCCCAAGGTTGGGTTGGCTGCGGCTAATACAGCGGTACGAGCGTTTAGGGTGGCAACGATGCCTCCTTTGGCAACCGAGACAGTATGCTGTTCCATTGCTTCGTGGATGGCAACTCGATCTTCCGGGCGCATTTTGTCCATTTCGTCGATGCACGCAATACCCTTGTCGGCTAAAACGAGTGCCCCTGCTTCAAGACTCATACTGCCTCCTTTTTCACGAACAACCGCTGCCGTTAAACCTGCCGCGGTTGTACCTCTGCCTGAAGTATAGAGACCGCGAGGGGCAATACGCGAGATATATTGGAGTAACTGTGATTTGGCGGTACCAGGGTCACCGATGATTAAGGCGTTAATTTCACCCCTAATATTGACATCTGGGAGAGCTCTGGAGACACCGCCAAAAAGCAAGTACATAACAGCCTCTTTAAGATGCTCGTTCCCAAAGATAGAAGGTGCAATTGAAGTCATGATTTTTTTATGCACTGTGGGGTCTTTGGAGATTTCGATGATCTGGGCTTCCTCTTCTGGAGTGGGAGGCGATGTTTCAGGTTCTTTTCCTAGAACTTCAACAGAGTTTGCGTCTAATTGTAGTATGAACGTTCTAAGTTTACCCATGCCCTGTAGGGATGGTGCAAAAGCTCGAACGATACCAACAATTGAAACATGGTCTCCTGGGCGAGCCAGATCAACGATTTCATCCCCAATTAACTTAACTGCCAATACACGTGGAAGTTGCCCTGGCGGTAGGTCTTCCGGTTTTTCTTGTAACCTTAAGTCTTGAGAGTCTATGAAGGTTGATTCTTCTTGGGTGAACTCAAATGGGCCATCCCTGCCACAATCTGGTGACATACAGATCGAAGGTGCCCTTAGAAATTGCCCGTTCTGATCTGTCATGTTCATAGTGCCGCAACGTTTGCATTTGAATGCAGCAATTTGAACCATTGGTCGCACGGGAGTGGCGCGGACCACGATGCCTTCAATCATGACAAGTTTACTCATGTTTTTTGAGCCGAGTCTACGTAGCTGCTCTTTACCAAGTAACCTCACCACACGAACGATGATTTTTTCGGTCTTCTCAGCATAGATAGCGTCTTCTATACGTAGTTGCTCATAGGCACCTCTACTTGCATGCTGAAGGTATTCTTCGGGTTTTGCCAAAAGTAACTCTGCTAATGCTTGTTCAAAACCATAGAGTTCTTCAAAATCAATGGTTAAAGAGTTTTTACCGCTAATAGCTAGCTGTGCAATGCGTTGACGATACTTCTCTTTCTTGAAAAATTCTTGAAACCGTTTCGTTGGTTCTATAGTTTCCAGCGTCATTGTTTGTTTGCTCCATCTAAAATTTCAACTTTCCACTTTGATATGATCTTTACAAGTTGCTTATAGACGATTTTTTCCTCAGTGGTAAGTTTTTTGAGAACCTGTTCGCTCTGTGTTGGCGCTGCAGATAATGCTACAATTTTTTTTAAACGAGAGTTTACAATATCTCGAGCAAGTTGTTTGGTACGATCATATTCTTGAAACTTCTCTGATAATTGTGACTTTGTGGCTTGCTCTCTTAGGTCTTTAAGGAATCTGCGTAGTTTAGGGTAGAAGTCGCCTTGGAGTTCACTAATTTGTCCGGGGATTTGAACCCCCTCTTTCCATTGTGTCTTGTATAATCTAGTGGCATCTAGTACGTCATCCTCTCGGAAATGTACCATACCTGCGGCGGCGAGTTCCTTTGCCACCCAAAAGTAGACTTCATATTCGTTACCTTCATCAAAGGGACCTACGATTAATCCTGCCAGTTTAATCTCTGGACAGTTGCGGTTTGCAACAATTTTTACCATGGAGTTCTCATAGCAAAAGTCTAAAGTGCATATTTTTGTTGCTACCAACGTATTATCCCCTCTCTGTTAACCCCCTTTTGGGGTTTTTAAATATAGTATAAGTTGTTAAAAAGCATGGCTATTGGAAATTTGTGATAATAGACATTGAACATTAGCGCATTTAGGGGCTATAATTTCAAAACCAATGTTGTAATGTTTGGTTTAGCGCGCACGCAAATCTCATTGTTGATGGATTGCTTGACTTTTTTTTAATACGCATGCGATAATGATTACCTAACAAGTTAAGAATCAATATACTTCATTTCAAGTTCTGAAAATAAAGAAAAATAGAGTTAGATAGCCCCTTGATCAACCATCGCATCGGCTACTTTTACAAAACCACCGATGTTTGCACCATTAACGTAGTTGATAAAATCTCCATCCCTACCATACTTAACACATGTAGCGTGAATGGACTTCATGATACAATACAGCCTTTGGTCAACTTCTTCTCGGGTCCATGAGAGACGTAGGCTGTTTTGAGACATTTCAAAGCCTGAAGTAGCTACCCCGCCTGCGTTGGCTGCTTTACCTGGAGCATAGAGTATTTTGTTTTTCAAAAAGACCTCGACACCTTTTGGTTCAGTTGGCATGTTTGCGCCTTCAGTAACACAGAAGCATCCATTCTTTACTAGAGTTTCTGCGTCTTCACAGCTGATTTCGTTTTGGGTTGCGCATGGTAATGCAACTTGACATTTTATTCCCCATGGCCGCTTACCCGCGAAGTACTCAGCACCGTTAAATTTTTTTGCATATTCCTTTATTCGTCCACGTTTGTGATTTTTTAAGTCAAAAACGAATGCTAATTTGTCTGGATCGAT
The DNA here is from genome assembly GCA_012511995.1 of Thermoproteota archaeon. Classification (GTDB taxonomy): domain Archaea; phylum Thermoproteota; class Bathyarchaeia; order Bathyarchaeales; family Bathycorpusculaceae; genus Bathycorpusculum. The sequence continues at coordinate 5,933 of JAAZFA010000185.1, forward strand.
TCCGTTTTTGTCATAGATTGTTCCATCCGAATCAGATAAGGTAACAACTTTTCCCCCTAACTGGTTTACTTTTTCAACTGTATGTTGAGCGACGTTACCGGAACCTGAAATTGCCACAATTTTTCCTTTAAGCGTATCGTTTCTAGTTTTAAGCATTTCTTCGGCAAAATATGTACAACCATATCCCGTTGCTTCTGGTCTGATAAGTGATCCACCCCAATTGAGAGCTTTCCCTGTTAGGGCACCGGTAAATTCGTTGCGAATCTTCTTATACATACCATACATATACCCTATTTCTCGCCCGCCGACCCCGATATCACCTGCTGGGACATCTGTGTTTGAACCTATATGACGTTGAAGTTCTATCATGAAGTTTTGGCAGAAACGCATTATTTCGGCTTCGCTCTTGCCTTTAGGATCGAAATCTGACCCACCTTTACCACCGCCCATAGGTAGAGTTGTGAGTGAGTTTTTAAAGACTTGTTCGAAAGCTAAAAACTTAAGAATGCTTAGGTTAACTGTGGGGTGGAAGCGTATACCGCCTTTGTATGGGCCAATGGCACTGTTCATTTGGATGCGGTAGCCTCTATTCACTTTGACTTGCCCTTTATCGTTGGTCCAAGTTATGCGGAAGGTTATCATGCGTTCTGGTTCGATTATTCTTTCTAGTATGTTAGCTTCTTGGTATCGGAGGTCTTTTTGGTATAATGGCCATATGGATTCTACGACTTCGGTTACGGCTTGGTGGAACTCGAATTGTTCTGGGTTTTTTATCTTAACATTTTCAATGAATTCTCGGGGCGAGCTATACATCGTTTCACTCTCTCTTTAATATTAATCTATTTAGAGTACACTTGTTTTTAATGCTTTTAATATACAATATGTGTAAGACTGGCATTTGTGTTTGGATAAATGACACATATTTATAATTAAAAAAGCTTAAACAAGGAATATGTGATTTTAGTCAAATAATCCCATTAAAGCTTAGTCAAATATTCCTCGAATTGTTTTCTGTCGCGTAAACATTGTGAACAGACACAACTAAATGGTAAATTCTTTGTTGTACATACATCAATGTAGTTGCAACCCTTGCAGGGAAACGCTTTTCCACAGCGGACACAACTCTGGTGGAAAACTATGTCGTCACCTAAGATAATGCTCAACTCGTCGATAACTTTCTCGATATTGTTATAACTATTTATTGAAAACATCATTGTATTGCGATTGTAATCCAAACCAAGGTGCATTAGGTTGATGAATTTTTCTCTTTCTAATCTTGGGAGCTTAAATCCTTTGCTATTCAAAATAATAGTCATATGTCTAGTACCTGCCCATAGTTACTATATAATTAACTTCTTCAGGTGTCAACTTAAAAGACGATACTATTGGGTGGTTACGTCTTCGTTGTAGCATTAAACGTACATACGGGATGAACGTCAATTTTGCTGTTTCAACGGACACATGACATTGCTCGCCTATTTTCGCGCAGATATTATTGAGAATATTGCGTTTGTTTTTTGTCCAAAATAAGGTGATTATGCGGATTGGTGGTGTTATGAATGTGAAGGGTTTGTACGATTGTGGATTTACTGCGGATGCCTTAGCTAAAGCATTGAAAAAGTATTTGAGGAGATGCCAGTTTTCTGTGCCAATTCTACCCCGAAACATATCGGCTTGTGAAGCATATTCATAGGCTCTGGCGAGTTCTGCCGTATCGGTATAGCGTTTTGGAAGGTTGTCTGCTACTGAGAGGAGGAAATCATCGTAGTCAACACTGGAGAAGGCTAGCATGCTTGATGTATCTGCGATAGACTGCGTGGAAAAGTAGCGACGAAGTGTTTCATCAATGCTAATATCTTTATTACGGCTATGCAGCATCATGGTGTCCTGCAGAGTTAAAGAATGGTTTTCTCCGCTGAGGCTTTGTAGGTCATTAATTGCTGAACGCACGTCCCCTCTACTGTTCTGCGCTATACGTTCAAGTGCTTCAAACTCCGCTTTCACATGTTCAAGTAGACAAATCTTCTGTAATAATGCGATTATAAGTGGGATACGGACTTGTTGAAAGCGAACCAACAAACTAACCTTTTTGAGCGGTCGCAACTTGCCAATATCGGGGTCGTTTGCTGCCATAATCACTGGCACAAGAGATTTTTCTACTATTTTTAAAATTGCGTTTACTCCTCCGCGATCTTCGTTGCCAGCGATACCGTCTACTTCGTCGAGGAATAATATGTTGCCAATTGATTTGTTAGTTCCATCTGAAAAGCTATCTAGCGACTTATAGGCTGTTGCTGGTTTTGCAACAGCATTTATGGCTTTTTCTGATCGTGTATCGCTTGCGTTCATCTCGATAACTGTAAAATTAAATTCTTTTGCAGCAGCCATAACGAGCGTTGTCTTACCTACTCCTGCCGGTCCGTAAAGCAACACTGCTTTCTTTGTATGTCGTTTATTTTTTAGCCATTCAATAAACAGCACTTTAGCTTCGTCGTTACCCGTGACCTCTTCTATCTTTTTTGGGCGATATTTTTCAACCCATAGCAACTCAGTTTGTTTCTGCATAGTCTTCCTCTATATTTTTCCCAAACTTGGCAAACTGGGCAATAAGTGCACCGAGTTGTATGTCGCTGTTTGCACCTTGTGTCAACCGGTAATCGTATTCGCCTATGATTCCTGAGAGGTCAGCTCTCTGTTGTGGTGTCAGGTCGCTCATTTTGAAGATTTCTCGTTGAATTTGTCTGATAATTTCGTTTCCACTAAAACCGAAATTGCCCACAATATCATACATAGTTTTTCGTGCTTCAATGAAGTCACCATAAAGTGCTTTTCGGATCATCTTTTGGACTAGCATAGGGCTTGCTTCACCGATGACTAATGCAACGGTTTTTTCGTCTATGACGCCTTCTTTGTATGCAGATGTCGTTTGCAAGACATTGATAGCATGCCGTAAATCTCCTTCCGAAAATTCTACGATTCGATCTGCTGCTTCAGGTAGTAATTGGAATTTTTCTTTCTGAGCAATATTGATAAGATGTTCTTTCATTGCTTGTTTTTCTACTCGGCTGAATCGAAATATTGCACAACGACTTTGAATTGGCTCAATAATTTTACTAGATTGATTACAAATCAAGATGAATCTTGAAGTTCTTGAGCCGATTTCCATTATACGACGTAATGCAGTTTGAGCTGGTCCTGTCATTTGGTCACTTTCGTCAAGAATTATTAATGCAAATGGTACATTTTCGCCAAAACCAGTACGACTATACCGTGTGAAGTCTTTTATTCGTTCTCGAACTGTGTCTATGCCGCGTTCATCGGAGGCGTTGAGTTCAAGAGTGAAATTTTTCCAACTCGGTCCATACAGAGTATGAGCGATTGCGAGTGCAAGGGTCGTTTTTCCTGTTCCTGGCACACCAGCAAACATCAGGTGAGGCATGGTTTTGGGTTTCTTCATAAATGCCTTTAAGCTATCGACTATATCTTTTAAGCCAACGACATCGTCAAGGGTTTTTGGGCGGTACTTTTCAACCCACATAAGTGCTTCTTCGGATGATGCCATAACGTTTCCTTCTACAAGTAAATTACTACAATAACCTTTGGAATTATTAATTTAACTTTCCTCTAGTTATTTATTATTTAATGTTGATTTGTAAAGGGTTTTATGGTTATTTTTTTCTATAAGTTCATAACCAATATACAGGTTATGGGTTAAGACTGCTCTTTAGTTTTTTATGCCTAGTTGTAGCTTTAGCTATTGGTGAAAATAGCTAAAGGTTGTAGTAGGGTAGAGCAAGTATGTTTTAGTTTGGAGTTAATGTTGTGTTTTTGTTGTAAAGAATTGTTTAAAAGATGTTGGATGGTTTGGTGAGAAAATGTTTTTTGTTCTTAATGAAAT
>JAAZFA010000186.1 GCA_012511995.1 Thermoproteota archaeon
AACCAATGTATGATGTTAGGTGATGAGAAAAAGTTATAGAGTACCGGAACATTACCCTCACTAACTAAAGCTTGGATGGTATCTGTTTCATGCCAGAAATTCGCGTAGCAATAGTCGGCGTTGGCAACAGCGCATCAGCCCTAATACAAGGAATTCAGTACTATAAAGATGCAAATGAAAACGAATCCGTTCCCGGATTGATGCACGTCAACTTTGGCGGCTATCATATCCGTGATATACACTTTGTGGCAGCGTTTGAAGTAAACAAAGATAAAATCGGCAAAGACCTGAGCGAAGCTATTTGGATAAAACCTAACTGTTGCGTTAAATTTGCAGATGTTCCCAAACTTGGTGTTACTGTTTCTCCAGCGCCAATACTTGATGGTGTAGCTCCACATATGCGTGAAGCCTTTAATGTTTATGATGATAGCGCTACAAAAGAAAGCGTTGTCCAAGTTTTAAAAGAAACAAAATCTGAAGTACTCATTAACTATCTTCCAGTTGGTAGCCATGACGCAGTTAGATTCTATGCTCAATGTGCCATAGATGCAGGATGCGCTTTTGTCAACTGTATGCCAGAATTCATCGGCTCTGACCCAGAAAAAAAGTGGCCAGCTAAATTTGAAAAAGCTGGTCTTCCACTCCTTGGAGATGATATTAAAAGCCAAGTTGGTGCAACCATATTACACCGTAATCTTGTCAGACTCTGTTTGGATCGTGGAGTAATTGTCGACGAAACATACCAGCTTAACCTCGGCGGAGATACAGACTTCCAAAATATGACCGTAGAAAATAGGCTCAAAAGCAAACGCATAAGCAAAACGGAAGCCGTTACCTCTCTCGTGCCATATGCGCTACCAACGCGTATCGGTCCAAGCGACTATGTGGAGTTTTTGAATAATAAAAAAATCTGTTATATTAGTCTTAAGGGTCGTAAATTTGGTGATCGCCCACTTAGTATTAGCGTTAAACTTGAAGTAGAAGACTCTGCGAACAGTGCAGGTGTAGTAATCGATCTTGTTCGCGCAGCCAAAATTGCATTAGACCGCAAAGTTGCTGGAGCGCTCATAAGCATGTCGTCTTATGCCTTTAAACACCCACCTGTTCAAGTTCCAGACAATCAGGCGCATCAATGGACTGAGGACTGGATTGCAGGTACACGAGAAAGATAAACTACTCAGATAAACCCCAAAAAGGGGCTTTTATCTCTTCTTTACTAACACTTGTAGACGGATGTTTTGAGATGATCGAAATAGTGCTCTATCCGTCTTTAAGTAATGTTAGTTAAGGTTTCCAATAGCTAATTGCCTATTAAAATGCATTAAACCTTTAATAGCCTATCCACAGTCTGGTTTACTCAGATAATAATAGAAGGTTCAAGTGCAAATGGTAAAAGTTGAAGCATACGAAGTACCTGAAGGTCTCTACTACAGTAAAGATTTTGCATGGGTCAAAATAGAAGCTGATAAGATCCGTATTGGTGTCACTGACTATGCACAAAAATCTCTCCGCGAAATAGTCTACGCAGAATTACCCACAGCGGGCACTCAAGTAAAACAAGACGAACCCTATGGTACGCTGGAGTCTGTGAAAGCTGTCTCCGACCTTATTTCTCCAGTCAGTGGCGTAATAGAAGAATTCAACGATGAAGTCCAATCTAAACCAGAATTATTGAACGACGATCCATATGGTAACGGTTGGTTACTTGTAGTTAAACCTGAAAACCTACATGCCGATCTTGCTAACCTTATGGACTTTGAGAAAGCAGTAGAGTGGCATAAAGCCCAGGGAACTAGCAAATGAACAGGCGAACATTGTAATGGTACGTAAAGTTCTAATTATTGGTGCAAATGCATCTGGTGTCGAAGCTGCAGCTTCTGCACGTAAGAAAGATCGAACTGCAGAGATTACTCTTATCACGGAAGAAAAGAACGCTGGTTATAGTCGATGTGGTTTACCCTTTGTTATCGGTGGTCAAATCCAAAATTTTAAAGACTTGGTTGTTTACCCACCAGCTTTTTTTCAGATGCTAAAGCTGAACTTACGTTTGGAAACCAAAGCTACTGCAATTAACGCTCGCGAAAAAACTGTAACGGCTCTAACTAAAGAGGGTATACCAGAACTTTTTCCATATGATAGTTTAGTGATCGCCACTGGAGCATATTCCTTTATGCCGTCGATTAAAGGAAAGGAAAAAACAGGCATCCTTTCGTTACGTGATATGGAGGATGGTGAAAAAATTGATGCGGTTGTTAATGGGGGTGCAAAAACTGCGGTTATTATGGGTGCTGGTTTAATTGGTTTAGAACTTGGTGTTGGTTTGATAGAGCGTGGGCTCAAAGTTACAGTTGTTGAGATGTTGCCTCAGGTATTGCCTCAGTTGTTAGATGGGGATATGGCGAAAATGGTTCAACAGCATCTTGAAGAAAAAGGCATGAGAATCTTACTCAACAGAAGTGTTGAAGAATTTCTTGGAGAAGAAAAGGTTACGGCAATTAAAGCTAGTGGTGAAATCTATGAAGCTGATTTGTTCATAAGCGCGTTTGGTGTCCGAGCTAACACCAAACTTGCCGTTGAAGCAGGTATTCAACTTGGGGAATCTCTTGGTATAAAGACGAATGCTAGAATGGAGACTGAAGAAAAGGATGTTTATGCAGTAGGTGACTGCGCTGAAGCGACAAACATTATAATTCATAAACCCATGTGTCCACAACTTGGTACAGTAGCTGTTAGGCAAGGTAAAGTTGCAGGTGCAAACGCCGCAGGTAGCTATTCGCTCTTTAGCGGTGTTTTAGCTTCTGCTGTTACGCGTCTCTTCGAAATAGAAGCAGGTAATACGGGTTTAACAGAGACTGCGGCTAAGCGGAATGGTATGGAAGTGGTGACTGGATCTATCAGTAGCAAGACGAAGGCAGATTACTTTCCAGGGGCCAAACCTATTAAAGTTAAACTGGTTGTTGAAAAAGAGTCCCAGCGTATCATTGGTGCACAGGTTATTGGTGGTGAAGAAGTAACGCAGCGTATTAATTGTTTGAGTTTTGCAATTCAGCAATGTATGACTGTGCGGGAGCTTGCTAAGGCAGATACGGCGTATGCTCCTCCTTTGTGTGAAACTTGGGAACCAATGGTGTTGGCCGCTGAAATAGTTTTGATGAAGTTGCGCTAAGTTTTTTCTTTTTTTATTAATTGTTGAAATAGTTTTCTTTTGTACATTTTTCTTCGTTTGTATATAAAGCACCTTTGAGAATACTAAATCTGAAGGTCAGTCAATGAAATCCAAACTTAACTGGCAACAGTTGTTCTGCGACTGTAAAATTAGTATACAAGCCGCCATTAAGCATTGCCTCGAAACTATGCATGAACCGCAACCAGACTTAGGCAGGGGCGCCGGTGGAGATTTGATGAAACCTATCGATGTAGCTGCAGAAAACGCAATCATAGAAACTCTACAGAAATCTGGCGTCTCTTTTACGTTGATTAGTGAGGAGTCTGGAATTAAAGAAGTCGGCAGCACGCCTAAAGACTGTTATCTTTGTGTCGACCCGATAGATGGGACTACAAATCTTACACATGGTCTTCCTTTTTATTGTTCTTCAATTGCTATTTCAGATAAACCAGTATTGGCAGCAGTATATACTGGTGCAGTTATTGACTTAGTACATGACGAAATTTTTTCTGCTTATGAAGGGATGGGTTCTTATCGTGATGGTAGGGTAATTCATACTACGAATACTCAATCCTTAGATGAGGCTGTTATTGGTTTAGATTTAAACGTTTATAAAGCAAAAATGAACCTGACTATTGGAGCTGCATTTATTGAAAATACTAAACACACTCGACATTTCGGTGCAAACGCATTGGAAGTTAGCTATGTCGCCGCAGGTTTAACTGATGCTTTTGTTGATTTGCGTAATAAAATACGGACAACTGACATTGCTGCTGGATTCTTAATAGCTAAAGAAGCAGGTGCTATCATCACAGATGTAGACAATAAATCGATTAATGTTCCCTTGGACCCGAAGCAGACGTTGAATTTTATTGCTTCTGCCAACGAGACGCTTCATAAGCAACTTTTAGGTCTGATCAAAAGTTAATGTTAAATGTACTCTTACCCTACCCTGCTGCGTTAGTAAAAGCCCAATCAACCAGAACACTGCTTATTTCTGATCCACACATTGGTTGGGAATTGGAACTTCAACAAAAAGGTATCTATGTACCAAGCCAAACTGGAAAAATTCTTAACAAACTCGTTTCAATTCTGTTAGAGCACCAACCTGATGCTCTGGTGATTTTGGGTGACGTTAAGTATTCTGTGGTTTCAAGTGGGTTCAGTGAATGGCAAGATATTCCAGATTTTTTTAACAAATTAAAATCTTATGTGAGTAAAATTTCCATTGTAAAGGGTAATCATGATGCGAATTTAGAACCGTTACTTCCAGAGAGCGTTGAATTGTTACCTGCAAATGGAGTTGTTATTGAGGATGTCGGTGTATTCCATGGTCACAAATGGCCTTCACCAGCTTTGCTTGCTTGTAAAACTTTGGTTATGGGACACCTGCATCCTATGGTGGTTTTCCGTGATCCTGCTGGCTGCAGGATGACACAGCAGGTTTGGCTTAGAGTTAGTGTTAAAAGTGAAGCTTTTGCACGTACTCTGTTGCATAAGAGTAACATAAAAATCGTTGGTTCAGTTGAAAAAACGCTGCGGAAAAACTTTGGTATTAAGCTCAAGGCTTCAGAGCTCTATATCATGCCTAGTTTTAATGATTTTTTGGGTGGTAAACCTTTAAATGAAACAAAAAAATTCGGTGCAGAATCTTTGATTGGTCCAGTTTTGAGGTCAGAGTATGTGCATGTTGATGACTCGGAATTGTATCTTTTGGATGGGACTTACATAGGAACTTTGAATCAACTTCGAACTTAACCTGATTAGGGCGGTAGGCTAACTCTTATATTTGCATCATGTTATATGGCTAACATATTAAAGGGGAGAAAATATGAAACTTGTAACTGTACTTTTACCAGAAGCTTATCTAGAAGGTTTAGATGAACTTGTTAGAATGAATATGTATCCAAGTAGAAGCAGTGTAATTCGTTCATCTGTTCGTGACCTGCTCAAAAAAGAGCTTTGGGAAAATAAACGTAGTAAATAATTTTTATTCTTTTATTGAAAACAAGATTCTTTGGGCAACTTCAGCTGGTTTGGAAGCTGTCGTTATTTCTCTGCCAACAATTAAATAGTTGGCACCTGCATGTATGGCTGTTTCTGCGCCGCCTCCTTGTACACCTACGCCTGGTGAATAGATCGCTGCTTTGTTTCTGAGGATTAGTTTGACTTCTGCAATTTTTTCTGGTCGGGTGGCACCGACTACTACGCCGTCTGCGCCCCATTGTAGTGCTTTTTTTGCAAAAGATATGTATTGTGGCATTTGTTCGCCTGTGATGGGGTCGATTATTGTTTGGCCATAGCCTTCTGTAGCGCCTTTATGGCTCATATAAGTTAGGAGAATAACTCCTCGGTTTAGTCTTTTGGCTACGTCAAAGAGTGGTTTCATGCCTTCTTCCCATCCTACGAAGGGGTTTGCGATTATGGCATCGAATCCTGCGGCGAAGTAGTATTCGGCTATGATTTGGTTGCTTGCGCCTATGTCGTTTATTTTTGCGTCCATTATGGCAAGTAAACCTTGTCCACGGATTTGTTCGACTAAGTTAGAGATGCCGTCGAATGTGCCTAGTGGTAGTGTGAGATGGTGGTTGATTTTTACTGCGCTAATGTAGGGGTGGACTGCTTGGAGTATTTTTTGTGCTTTTATCAAGATGTTGTTGCGGTTATCTGCTGGTTCGAAGGGGAAATCTAGAGCTAATACGAGGGGCGAGTGTTTGCTTCTTGCTGATTCTTGCATTTTGTATTTAAATGACAACAGACATTCCTCGGAGTTAATAGTTTTAGTTAGTTCTTTTTATTGACAAATTGGCTTTTAAACTTTCAACTTGTATAAGAACCTTAAAATTTGCCTTTTCCAATTGGCGTATAACAAAAGTTAAAGTTATTGAGAATAGGGTGTAATTGTATGGTTAAGCAGACGGGGGCTCAAAAAATTATTGCAAAGCATTTAGTGGACGGTAAAATGGTTGCTGGTGAAGAAATTGCAATAAAAATCGATCATACTTTAACCCAGGATTCTACGGGTACTTTAGCTTACCTTGAGTTCGAAGCCATGGGTGTTCCCAAGGTTAAAACTCAACTCAGTGTTAGCTTCGTTGATCATAACATGCTTCAAAATGATTTCCGTAATGCCGACGATCACCTTTACCTCCAAGGTGTAGCGGCTAAATATGGTATTATCTTTAGTAGACCTGGTAATGGAATCTGTCATCAACTTTTCTTGGAACGTTTTGCTAGGCCAGGTTATACGTTGTTAGGTAGTGATAGTCATACTCCTACTGCAGGTGGGGCGGGTGTGATTGCTATCGGTGCAGGTGGTTTAGATGTTGCTGCAGCCATGGCTGGTGAACCTTTTTATTTTGAGATGCCTCAAATTGTTGGTATAAAACTCACAGGAAAACTTGAACCTTTTGTTTCTGCAAAAGACGTTATTCTTCAAGTTCTTAAAATCTTAACGGTGAAAGGTGGCGTTAATAAAATTCTTGAATTCTATGGACCTGGAGTAGATACACTTAGTGTGCCCGAACGTGGGACCATAACCAATATGGGTACTGAGACTGGTGCGACTACCTCTATTTTTCCTTCCGATCACGTTACTAGGGATTTTCTTATTGCTCAAGGTCGTGAAGAGATGTGGGTCGAATTAAAACCTGATGAAGATGCTGTCTATGACGAGAACATTGCGATAAATCTCTCTGAACTTGAACCTCTTATTGCGTTGCCTCATAGCCCAGATGCAGTTAAGAAGGTTAGAGAAGTGGAGGGTATTCCTGTTGATCAGGTTTGCATTGGTAGCTGCACAAATTCGTCTCTTCGTGATCTCAAGATTGTGGCGGCGCTTCTTAAGGGTAAGAAGATCCATGAGAATACCAGTTTAACTGTTTCTGCGGGATCTCGTCAAGTCATGATGAATCTTGCAGTAGCAGGTGAGTTGGAATCTTTAATACAGTCCGGTGCAAGACTTCTGGAGAATTCATGTGGACCCTGTATTGGTATAGGTCAAGCGCCATCGACTGGAGCAGTTTCATTACGTACGTTTAACCGCAATTTTAAAGGGCGTTCTAGTACACAAGACGCTAATGTTTATCTTGTTAGTCCAGAAACCGCTGTTACCGCAGCCTTAAATGGTAAAATTACCGACCCACGCAAGCTCGGCGGTTTCCCTGAAATCGAGATGCCGCAAAAGTTCTTACTTAGTGACGCCATGTTTATTGTACCTGATATGTGTGCAATGACTTCAGTGGTTATGGGCCCAAATATTAAGCCGTTGCCAATGTTTCCACCGTTACCTTCTAAACTTTTTGGTGAGGTTATTTTAAAAACAGGTGATAACATTACCACTGATGATATTATTCCAGGTGGTAGCGAGATTATGTCGCTTAGGAGTAACATACCCAAAATTAGTACTTACACGTTTTGTCATGTGGATAAATCTTTTGCTGATCGCGCCTTGCAGAAGGGTGGTGGTTTCATCGTTGGTGGAGAAAATTATGGTCAAGGTAGCAGTCGGGAACATGCAGCTTTGGCGCCGAGGTATCTTGGTGTAAAAGCTATAATTGCTAAATCCTTTGCTAGGATTCATATGGCAAATCTGATTAACTTTGGTATTTTACCCTTAACGTTTGCTTATAAGAAAGATTATGATAATGTTGC